>JBIIYT010000039.1:0-11457 GCA_044346675.1 Rhodoferax sp.
AGTTGCTGCAAGAAATTGCGCACCGTAGCATGGCTTTTGAGTCTGAGCATAGTAGCGGTTTTGCAGACTTCGTAGTCGAGGTAAAAAAGAGCATTGCACCCCTGCAGCAAGCCACGATTGATAATGCGGAACCCTTTGAGCGTGCTTTAGCGGGATTGTTGCGGCTTTGGCGTCAGGAGGCGAAGCGCAAAGATTTAGCGCGTGAAACCGCAGTGAAGGCGCTTCAGCATGCAGAGCAGCGCAACTTGTTGGCGGAAAAAATTGCGAAAAAGATCATGGCTCATCCCGATGCTATCAGCGTGTCTCCAATAGTTCTTGAGTTCTTGTGTGGCCCTTGGAGTCAGGTTGTTGCCCAGGCGCGGCTTGTAGGTGGCTCAGACTCAAGTGCGGCGGACAAATACCAAGCGATGATATCTGCAATGCTGTGGAGTGCACATCCCAAATTGACGCGCAAGAATGTTGCTAAGTTGACCCGCTTGGTGCCACTCTTGCTCAGCACCGTTCGTGAAGGTGCGCAGACTATTAACTACTCTGCCACCAAAATCGCTGCCTTCTTAGATGTCTTGATGGGACTGCATCAACTGGCCTTTCGCCCCGCGGCAAAGCCCGCTGAAGCTTCAGAGCCCCCAGAGCCAGAGCCGATCTCTACGCCACCTCTTGATGCCATGGCCCCGCTGCACGCACATTTGTTGGAAGATCGCGACCCCTGGGTGGCGCCCCAGGAGGCTGAAGACTCCAACTTCATGGAAATGCCAGAGCTCAACTCTGCGACGGACAACGAAGGCTCCCAGCCATCCGCCGACCACGCTGGTAGCGTCGAGTGCACTGTAGCGCAAGAGTTACCTCTGGGCTCGTGGATAGAACTGTTGGTGAATGACAAGTGGGTGCGTACACAACTCACTTGGGCCAGCCCACATGGAACCCTATTTTTGTTTACCAGTGTCTTGGGCACCACGCAGTCCATGACTCGCCGCTCGCGCGATAAATTGGTGGCAATGGGTGCGATGCGAATTGTCTCAACCCAGACAGTGGTAGATGGCGCGCTCGATGCGGTTGCGCAAATTGCCATGCGCAATAGTATTGACATCTCGCTGTAAGCACTCACTTGTCCTCATGCTCCTTCAACAATAAGCGATTTCTAGGTGAAAGCATCTCCTACCTCCTCAAGTTCTATGGCACTGAAGGTTCTGGTAGCCGAAGACAACCTCATTAACCAACGCTTGGTGATCGCCATGCTCAGTACCTTGGGTCATACTGGGGTTGTTGTGGCTGATGGCGCCAAGGCTCTCAAGTGCTTGGCCCAACTGCAGTTTGATGTGGTGCTCATGGATGTCATGATGCCCACAATGGACGGTTTAGAAGCCTTGGACAAGATACGTGAACAAGAGGGCAGCAGTGGCCGTCATTTACCTGTCATCATGGCCACAGCGCATGCAGAGCCAGGAGACAGTGAGAAATTTAAACAAGCTGGTGCAGATGGCTATGTGTCCAAGCCCATTGACTCTGCTGCATTAGAGAGGGAATTGTTGCGAGTCATGGCATTCAAGCGATGAGGGCCGCAGTGCGCACTAAAGTGGGTGTTCCGTAAAAAACTTGCCACCATGAAAGAGTAAAGGTGCCGCACCTGCGATGTAATGGCACTGCTCCACCTCGCCTACGAAAATCACATGGTCGCCCTCGTCGTAGCGACTGCGGTTAAAGCATTCAAAGCTCGCAACAGAGCCTTGGATAATGGGCGCACCGCCTGCACCTTCAGAAAATTGAACCCGCGCGAAACGGTCTTCGGTTCTGGACGCAAATTGCAGTGCCAAATCCTTTTGCGTGATACTCAAAACGTTGATGGCATAGTGAGTAACGGCCCTGAAATCTGAGAGCGAGGCGGCCGAGTTGGCAAGGCTCCACAGCACCAGTGGTGGCGACATCGATACAGAGTTAAAAGAATTGGCTGTTAAGCCGATGAGCGCACCAGAAGAGCTACGCGCAGTGACTATGGTTACCCCCGTTGCAAACATGCCCAACGCTGCTCGGAAGTGGCTGCTGGAAAAACTGGGTGCTAGCGCTTTGCTTGTATGGATCTTGGAAGGCATAAGCAGAATTTACCTGAAATCGAATGCCACTTTGTGCAATGCTCTGAATGAGCGCTTATATTGACAAGCGACTTACAATTAGCCATGTATTGCAGACGTTTTTTATTTGGCTTTCTTCTTACTTGCAGCGCAACATCCTATTCGGAAAACATAAGAACCTGTAAGGACTTTGCTTCCAAGGTGCCTAACGTTCGTGTGGCATTGTGCGAGGCGGCACAATTGCAAGACATGCAAGCCAGGTCAGTCTTAGGGCGCACGATCTGGGGTCGAGACGTGAGGGCGCCGGACGCAAAGCTACGCGTGTTAGTTGTCGGCGGCATACATGGCGATGAGATGTCGTCAAGCGCGCTGGTTTTTCACTGGATTGCCTTGGCCAATGCGCCACCGGCAGACATGCCCTACAGCATTCACTGGCGATTCATTCCGGCACTCAACCCAGATGGGCTTTTTTCTTATCCGTCTAAACGAGTGAATGCCAATGGTGTTGACTTGAATCGAAATTTTCCCACACCTAACTGGTCGCGTGACGCCCACGTGTATTGGGACAATCGTACCAAGCGGGACCCACGCCGTTGGCCGGGGCCTAAAGCGCTGTCGGAGCCCGAGACGCGATTTTTATACGACCAGATGAATACGTTCAAACCCAATCTGATTGTGAGTGTGCACGCCCCGTACAACGTGCTTGATTTTGATGGTCCTTCAGTGCCCCCAACTCGGCTGGGGCGGTTGTATCTAGACCAAGTGGGGATTTTCCCTGGTTCTTTGGGTAACTACGGTGGTGTTCACAAAGGTGTGCCTGTCGTCACTATCGAGTTGGGTAGCGCCACGCGCGCCCCCTTAGACTCGGAAACACGGCAAATGTGGTTGGATTTGCTGCGCTGGAGCGCAGAGCGTCTAGGACCGAGTCAGCCCGCTAGCGCGCAGGCTATTAACTAGAAATTTGCAGGTAAGTTTGTCTGTCCAGCTTGAAGGTGCTGACCGCATCTGTAAGCTGTACCGCCTGATCACGCAGGCTCTGCGCTGCGGCGGCACCTTCTTCCACCAAAGCAGAGTTTTGTTGCGTCATTCTGTCCAAAGAAGCAATGGCTGTGTTGATCCGACTGATGCCATCACTTTGCTCACTAGCGGCCGATGTAATTTCGCCGATGGTATCGGTCACCCGCTGCACTGATGACACAATCTCGGTCATCGTTTCTCCAGCATCTGCCACCAAGCGGCTGCCTCGCTTGACTCGGTCTACGCTGGTGTCGATCAGGGCTTTGATCTCTTTAGCGGCTTGCGCGGAGCGCCCAGCCAAGGTGCGAACTTCTGCTGCCACCACCGCAAATCCGCGCCCTTGCTCGCCGGCTCTTGCGGCTTCTACCGCAGCGTTGAGGGCCAAAATATTTGTCTGAAACGCTATGCCATCAATCACCGTGATGATGTCAGCAATTTTGGTGGAACTGGTGTTGATCTCCCCCATGGTGCTTACCACTTCTGCCACTACGGCGCCACCACGGGCCGCAACCTGCGCTGCAGAGGATGCAAGCGCATTGGCTTGCTTGGCTGAATCGGCACTGTGAATCACAATGCCTGTAAGGTGCTCCATGGATTGCGCAGTTTCTTGTAGGTTGGATGCCGTTTGCTCTGTGCGATTGCTCAAATCTTGGTTGGAAGATGCAACCTCACTGCTTGCGACACGGATCGATTCGGCCGCATTGCGAATACCACCCACAAGCAAACGCAGGCGATCTTGCATCGCCCCAATGGCCTGCAGCAGTCGACCGGTTTCATCGGTCCCTTGGCCATGCACTTCCGAGGAAAGATCACCTTGTGCAATTTGTTCTGCAACCTCCATGGCCTGGGCAATGGGGGCAGTCACACTAAGGGTGATTTTCCATGAGATATAGGCGCCTACGACGAGCGCTGCCACGACCAACACGATTTCAATAATCAAGGCCTTCTTTTGCAAGGCCACAGCACTGGAACTTGTTGCCTCATTGAGCTTGCGCTGCAATGCGACAAATTCAGATGTCTTGGCTCGCAAAACCAATTCGGCTGGCTGCACCCGGTTCCTTAAGGTCAGAACGGTGGCAACTGTATCGCCTTCTCCGGCTTGCTTGAGCGCACCAGAGAATTCGGGGATGGCAAGCTTGGCAGCCTGGGAAATTTCGGCCATGAGCTTGCGCTCTTCGTCCGTTCCGTTGGGTCCGGCAAGCAGCTCGGTTAAGGCTGATTCTGCCTTTTCAAACGCTGCTTGGGCGTCACCGTTGTTTTTGATCTCGACACTCAACTGCTGGCGATCCATGTCCGTAAACAAGGCAGCTGAGCGAACACCCAGCGCCAAGTTTTTAATGGAATCTGTCAATTCGTTGGCTAGATCGGTTTTGGTGTTGTTGACCTGAACAATTTGCTGTACCTGCTTGCCTAAAAGCCGGACTGCGTAGCCACTCGTGATGGCCACTGCTAACAACAACACCAATACGCTGACAAAGCCCAACGCTAAACGCGCCGCCAAAGAAATTGATTTAAACATTTGCTCCTCCAATTGCGAGAAGCATAAATGTAAATCAGCTCTTAGTGTTGCAAGATTTTGTTCAAAAAGTCTTTGGTGCGGGGTTGGCGTTTTTCCATGTCACCAAAGAAGTCGTCTTTCGAGCAGTCTTCTAGGATGTGTCCACCCACATCAATAAAGATCACGCGGCTAGCAACCTTGCGAGCAAAGCCCATCTCGTGGGTCACTACCATCATGGTCATGCCTTCTTTAGCCAAGGTCACCATGACATCCAGCACTTCACCCACCATTTCGGGGTCAAGCGCAGAGGTGGGCTCGTCAAATAGCATCGCCACAGGGTCCATAGACAACGCACGCGCAATCGCTACACGTTGTTGTTGACCACCGGACAACTGTCCAGGAAACTTGTCTTTGTGTGCCATTAGGCCCACGCGATCGAGCATCTTCAGGCCACGTGCCTTGGCTTCGTCAGGGGTGCGCCCTAGTACTTTGATTTGCGCAATAGTCAGGTTCTCTGTGACTGACAAATGGGGAAAGAGTTCAAAATTTTGAAACACCATGCCCACGCGTGAACGCAGTTTGGGCAGGTCGGTTCCCTCGTCGTACAAGGATATGCCGTCTACTTTGATGCTGCCCTTTTGAATAGGCTCAAGACCGTTGACCGTTTTAATCAATGTGGATTTTCCAGAGCCAGAGGGGCCGCATACCACAACCACATCGCCCTTGTTGATGCTGACCGAGCAGTTGTTGAGTACTTGCACGGGGCCATACCACTTAGACACATTTACGAGTTCAATCATTTCATTCTCCAATGCTTAACGAATAATGGCAATCTGGGCTTGCAGGCGTTTCACCGACCAAGACAAGCTAAAACAGATCACGAAATAGGTAACCGCGGCCAACAAATAGGCTTCTTCTGGGCGACCAAAGAGCTTGCCTGACAAGGTGAAGCCTTTGAGCAAGTCATAGGCGCCAATGGCGTACACCAATGAAGTATCTTGAAACAAAACAATGGTTTGTGTCAGCAAAATAGGAATCATGTTGCGAAAGGCTTGGGGCAATACGACCAAGCGCATATTTTGGCTGTAGGTCATCCCCAAAGCTTGGCCAGCATAAACCTGTCCGCGCGGTATGGATTGAATACCTGCGCGCATGATCTCGCTGAAGTAAGCCGCCTCAAACGCAATAAAGGTGATAACGGCTGAATACTCAGCACGGTACTTGGTCCCGTCAGGCAGCAGTTGGTAAAACGCGGTGGGCATCAATAAGAAGAACCACAAAATTACCATGACCAAAGGCACAGAACGCATGCCGTTGACGTAGAAGGCTGCGGGCGTCATCAAAAACTTATTTCCCGACAAGCGCATGAGTGCCAGCACGGTGCCTAGCAAGATGCCGCCTAAGGTGGCAATCGCAGTTAAAGATAAACTGAAAATGAGCCCGTTCCAAATGAAATTGCGAAAGAGTTCCCAGTTGAGGAAGGAAAAGTCCAAGCCCAGCATATTAGTGTCCCCCGCCTGTGCCACCAGCAACAATGAAGCCTGGAATTTGCACCTTTTTCTCTATGAAACCAAATACCCGGTTAATTGCAAATGCAGAAACCGCATACAGGACTGTAACTGCCAGATAGACCTCGATACCACGTGAGGTTTCTTCTTGCACTTGCATGGCGTACATAGTCAGTTCAGCAATAGATACCGCAAACGCAACCGACGAGTTCTTTAACAAATTCATGGACTCACTGGTGAGTGGCGGCATGATGATTCGGAATGCCATTGGTAAGAGCACGTAGCGGTAAGTTTGGGCGGTGGTAAAGCCCATGGCCATACCGGCGTATCGCTGTCCTTTGGGCAGCGATTGGATGCCCGCGCGCACCTGCTCTGCAATACGTGCAGAGGTGAAGAAGCCAAGCGCAAAAACAACCAACACAAAACCGGGCACTTGCTGGAACGGTGGGAAAACCTTCGGGACCACAAAGTACCACAAGAACACTTGAACCAGCAGCGGAATATTACGAAACAATTCCACCCATGCATTGGCTAAGCGAGCCAACCAAGGGTTGTCTGGCAAGGTGCGTAGCGTCCCCATGATAGAGCCAACGAGAACGGACACTACCCAAGAGCAGCCCGCAACTGCGAGTGTCCAGCTCCAAGCATCCATCATCCATTGGAGGTAAGTGCGCCCGCCACTTCCATCGTCATTGAAAAAAAACTGCCAATCCCATGTCATCGCATTCTCCGCAAAGGTTAGTCGTCAGCCTACAGCCAGCTGTCAAGCATACAGGAGGTTTGCCCTCTTCAAAATAAAAACCCCGCCAGATTTAGATGTCTGGCGGGGTGAGTTTAACCAAACGTGCGGAGCTTACTTCTTAGCGTAATCTTCCATGGGCTTGTCGTTAGGTGTTGCCCATGCGGCTTTGGTGCTGTCGCTAGCGGGCAGGCCAACGCGGGTGTTCTTTGGAGGAATGGGTTGCATGAACCATTTGTCGTACAACTTGGCCAGCGCGCCGGATTGGGCCATTTCGGCAATGGTCTTGTCAGCCAAGCCCTTGAACCAGGGGTCATCTTTGCGCATCATGATGGCGATAGGTTCAACCGACAGCACTTCGCCTACGATTCTGAAGTCGGCAGGATTTTTGGAGGTGGCGATATTGCCAGCCAAAATGGAACCATCCATCACGAATGCGTCAGCGCGGCCAGACTCCAACAGCAAGAAGCTATCAGAGTGGTCTTTGCCGTAAACTTCTGAAAAGTCTACGCCAGTAGCACGCTCATTCTTGCGCAGGGTTTGCACAGAGGTGGTGCCGGTGGTGGTGGCAACGCGCTTTTTGTCAAGATTTTTGATCGAGGTGATGCCGGAGTTGGCTTTTACCGCGATACGCACTTCTTCAACGAAAGTGGTGTTAGCGAACGCTACGTCTCTTTGGCGTGTGGCGTTGTTGGTGGTGGAGCCGCACTCGATGTCAACCGTGCCGTTGAGCACCAGTGGAATGCGGTTTTGTGAAGTAACGGATTGGTACTTGGTGGTCACTTTCCTGCCCACTGCTTTTTCTAGGTTGGCAATGATGGCTTGGCAAATTTCGACGTGGTAGCCGGTGTACTTACCGTCGCCCAAAGTGAAAGACAGCGCGCCAGAAGAGTCACGAACGCCCATGGTGATCTCACCTGAACCCTTGACCTTTTCGAAGGTATTGGCCTGCGCAAATGCGACAGAGGAAATGACCAAGGTAATGGCCGCGGCGATAAACTGTTTTTTCATGAAATTCACCTTAAGTAAAACGATTGTATTAAGAGGCCCTTTTGCACAGCGACGCTCGAAAAAATACCACGAACATGTGAGCAAAAATCAAACCCGCCAGAATTAGCGGCCTGACTCTTACTCAACGCAGGATACTGTAATCTGGCGCACAAACTGGCTGCTCAGGGTTTACCCGGAATACCCATGCAAAAAGCGCATGCGGCTAGAAGCATCCTGCACATAGCTAAGTACAAAATTTATTTGGAGCTGATTTATGACCCTAAGCTGCTTGCCCCCCGTTTTGGATGAGCGTGGCGATCTGATAGAGGTTTTACGCCGGGCGGGCTATGCCGTGGTTGCGGCCCCAGATGTTGTCGCGCTGGCTGGTGTGGCCTCGGGCGATTTAGAGACTTGGCGCGACCTTTGGTCTGATCTGCCAGCCGATGGCTATTTGCGTGACGCAGGGCAATACCGGCGCAGGAGGCATTCGTGTTTTATGCTGCAGGGCGATCAGGTCACCCAAGTGACGCATCGGCCGCACTGGCAGCCTGTGGAGTACAACGCCTTGCACGGGGGGATGCTGCGCCACTTTGAACCCATGGAGCCCACGATGCTTGGCCATCCCGCTTGGCATAAGCTCTTAGCTTGGTTGGGCCAAGTGTGCTCTCAACTCAAGGGTCCCCAAACTTGGTACGCCGAGGCGCACCAGTTCCGTATTGATACCACCGGCGGCATAGGTCGCCCAACGCCTGAGGGTGCGCACCGCGACGGCGTGGATTTGGTGGCTGTTTTTATGGTGGAACGGCATGCGGTCAAAGGGGGGGAAACCCGCGTGTTCGATGCTTTTGGCCCCAGCGGGCAGCGCTTTACGCTCACCGAGCCTTGGTCGGTGCTGCTGCTTGATGATGCCCGGGTAGTCCACGAGTCCACCCCCATTCAGCCTTTGGGCCCAGATGCGCACCGAGACACCTTGGTAGTGACCCTTCGTTCACAAGGGTTTCAGGGAGCGGACGCCCATTAGTTGCACTTGACACCTTCTGTTGCACACCCACTTGCCGTTTTGTCCTCGTATTGGATAAGATGCACTTGGCTAGTGTCACATATCAACCTTCACCGCACTTCAAAAATTTCATGTCCTATTCCCCCGCCGAGTTGAGGAAGAAGGGCCAGGACTTTGAGCTTGCGTGGGGCGAGTTCGACAAAAACCCCACGTTTGAGGGCTTGGTCGAATTTGCGGTGGCCTCCTCCAGCATGACAGAGCTTTTGGCGGCGAAAGGCTTATCTGGGTTGCACCAAATTGCGCATGCATTAGAGCAGCGTGTATTGTCTTTGTTTGACGACTGGGGCAAGCAAACCATTTCTCCCGCGTCCCAGTCCCAGTTGGGCGAGTTGGTAAGCGATTTTTGCCTGCGTTTGGCTGGATTTGTCGATGGAAACTCGGCCAACCGGTTGGAGCGCCGAGCCCAACAGGAGTCGGAGTTGGTGGCCGAAATACGGTTGCAAAAATCGGTGTTGTTTGTAACCCATGCCCCTGAGCAATGGCAGGCGCTTGCTTCCCAGTTGGGGTATTTCGGTATACAGGCGGCTACCTGCAGCCTAGATGCTTGGGCGGATGCCGATCAGGATGTCGCTATTTTGTTGGTGGATGCGCAAGGTCTTGATTCGGGAGCTTTTGTAGCCGCAGTGCAGCTGCTGCGGGGGCGCTTTGTGGCAAGCCAGATCATTGGTTTGAATTTGCCGACCGACTTTGATGCCTTGAACCACGCGTTGGGCGCAGGGTGCAACTTTTGCTTTGTGCAGACTACGGCGGAGCCCCTCATCATGGGGCTGATTGTGAAGCTGTGCCACAACGAAGATGAGCCGGTGTACCGCGTGCTGGTGGTGGAAGACTCTAAAACAGCCAGCGCCATCATTCAACGCACTTTGTCCGAAGGTGGTATTGAATGTTTGGCCATATCGCGCCCGCAAGAGGTGCTGACCAGTTTGCATACGTTTGACCCCGACCTCATCCTTATGGATATGTACATGCCAGGTTGCACCGGCGTAGAAGTTACGCGGGTCATACGCCAACATGCCCAGTTTTTATCAACGCCTGTGGTTTATCTCTCGGCGGATAGCAATATCGCCCTGCAGGTAGACGCACTGCGCTTGGGTGGCGATCATTTTTTAACCAAACCTTTCAACCCGGTGATACTGAATGCCGTGGTGAAAAGCAAAATAGAACGCTACCGGGCTTTGCGCAAAACCATGTTTTTTGACAGCCTGACCGGTTTGCTCAACCACACCTCCTGCAAGCAGCGTGTGGCCAGTGCAATCGCTGGTGCCGCCCTTGACGGTACGGCGCTGTGCGTGGTGATGCTGGACATTGACCACTTCAAGAAGGTGAACGACAGCTATGGCCACCCCATGGGCGACCAGGTCATACGCAGTATGGCGTGGTTGCTCAAGCAAAGGCTACGCAAAACCGATGTGGTGGGGCGCTACGGGGGGGAAGAGTTTTTGGTAATTTTGCCCAACTCCAACCTTGCGCAGGCGCACCAGCTGTTGGACGCTATTCGCGTGGACTTTTCCATGATCCGCCATGTGGCGCAAGACGTGTCCTTTGCCTGCACCTTTTCTGCTGGTATTGCCCAGTGGTCAGAAGGTGTAACAGCAGAAGACTTGGTTAAGGATGCTGACGAAGTGCTCTACCTTGCCAAGCGTGGCGGGCGCAACCAAGTAGGCATTCGGACTCCTTAGGCCACTCGCTCAAAAACAGCCGCAATGCCCTGGCCCCCGCCAATACACATGGTGACCAAGGCGTAGCGCCCGCCTATGCGCTGCAACTCGTACAGCGCCTTGACAGTGATCACCGCACCCGTGGCCCCAATAGGGTGGCCTAGCGATATGCCAGAGCCATTGGGGTTGACCTTGGCGGGGTCCAGCCCCAGGTCGCGGCTCACGGCGCAGGCCTGCGCGGCAAAGGCTTCGTTGGCTTCAATCACATCAAGCTGCTGCACGGTAATGCCTGCTTTTTTCAAAGCCATTTGGCTAGCGGGCACGGGGCCTATGCCCATGTGTTTGGGATCTACCCCGGCATGGGCGTAGGCCACCAAGCGGGCCATGGGCTGCAAGCCGCGCGCCTTGGCGGCACTGGCCTCCATCAGCACCACGGCAGCGGCGGCGTCGTTTATGCCCGATGCGTTGCCGGCCGTAACCGTGCCGCCTTCTTTCATGAAAACGGGTTTGAGTTTGCTCATATCGGCCAGCACGCAGTTGGGGCGGTAGTGCTCATCTGTGGCGTAGGCCACGTCGCCTTTTTTGCTTTTGAGCATGACGGGCAAAATTTGCGACGTGAAGTAACCCGCCTCGGTGGCGCGCTGGGCGCGCTGGTGGCTCTCCAGTGCCAGCGCGTCTTGCTCTTCACGCGAGATGCCCCACTTGGCGGCAATGTTCTCTGCCGTTAGGCCCATGTGGATGTTGTGAAACGGGTCGTGCAGCGCGCCAATCATCATGTCTACCAGCTTGGTGTCGCCCATGCGCGCGCCCCAGCGGGCGGTGAGCGATGCAAAGGGCGCGCGGCTCATGTTCTCGGCCCCCCCGCCAATGGCCACATCAGCATCGCCCAGCAAAATGCTTTGGCTGGCCGACACAATGGCC
>JBIIYT010000320.1:0-3486 GCA_044346675.1 Rhodoferax sp.
TCGAATTGGGAAATGTGCAGGGTCACTTTGGTGGCCTATAGGTGGGCTTGGGGCGGTACGTTGAAGTGCTTATGCCGGGCGCTGACTGGGCCACGGCATGAAGCCTGCTGATTTTACCCGGCACAGCGATGTACGTTATGAAATGCTCACTAAAACAGGCGCAGCTAAACCACTCCCGTTGTGGCTTTAAACCAGCCGAGGTTCACATGACATTATTTAACAGCATTCATTCTTGCCGTAACAAAATCGACTGCGTCCTTAAAGTCCGGATCTCGACGCACGTCCGGTTTTTTAGCTGCAATCACTCTCAACACGGTTTCTGCCGCACGAAAGTCGCCCACTCCAGCTTTCGCTTTTGCTAACCCGTAAACAAAATATTGATCAGATAGAACTGCCTTGTTGAGTCGATACGCCTCGTCAGCTGACTGTGCAGCATCCTTGTACCTTCTTAAAGCTGCATAACTTATTGTCAGATTTCGATAAATGCCAGCCGCGTTCATTTTGGTTTCCCGTGCATACTCCAGCGAACGAATCGCTTCCGCATGCTTGTTTAGCATGCTTTGAAGGCCACCGAGAAGCGCATATCCTTCGAGGAAATTCGGATATTTTTTTACAAGTGCTAAGTACCTTCGCTCTAGTTTTGCAATATCGCGTTCGTTAACAACGCCATTCATAAGATCTGCCTCATCAGCTTGCAACAAAGCAAGCTCTATGAGGTGTCCGTATTCCTGCGTGTCCTTAGATAAGGGCTTTAGCACACTGCGCGCTTTATCAACCTGCTTTACCGAAACATACGCAATCGCAAGCCTAGCCTCGTATGCAATTGACCCTGTGCACTTCGACTCATAGCTCTTCCAACGCGCCAACAGCGCCGCATTGTCGGGCATATCCACTTCGCCCAATTTGGCTGATTCAACCGTCCACTGCTGCTCACACCATTCGGAGATTTGATTTTTTGCGTACGCGGCTATGGGCAACACAGAAAATGAAGTCAACACCAAGGTTATCGTTAGTTCTTTAAAGTTGAGCATGCATATTTCCAATGTCTAAAAATGAGACTATACCGAAAAAATGAGGTCTGAAAACACCCTGCAACCATTGCAAGTTGCGCACGAAAGGCTATCTTTTTCATAGCAAAAAACTCCAGCAGCGATGAGCATACCCTCACCCCGCCCAGTTCTCCAGCCCCAGCCCCTGCACCCGCTCAAACTCCCCCATATTGTTGGTCACCAAGGTGCAATCGTCGGCCAGCGCATGGCAGGCAATCCACAGGTCATTGGCGCCGATAGGCGTGCCTGCTGCCCGCAGGCGGGTGAAGTGATGGGCATAGTGTTCACACAAGGCCGTGCTGGCGCCAAAGCGCACGGGTATGAGCCGAACCAAATCGCCCAGCTGCCGCAGCACAGCCCCTTTGCGGGTGCTGCGTTCAGCGCCTTTCAACAGCTCGGCGTAGGTAAAGAAGGACATGCACAACTCATCGCTAGGGTCTAACGCATTGATGCGCGCGGCCACCGACGGGGGCTTGTTCTTGATGAGGTAGATCAGAATGTTGGTGTCGAGCATGTACCTCACAAAGACTCCCGGTCTTGCATGGGGGGCTGCTCTTGTTGGTCGGCCTGTAAGAGGGCCGCGAACTCGTCGTCAAAGGCGTTTAGCGCTTGCAGCAGCGCCGCGCCCCGGTCTGCTGGCACGGGGTGCAGCACCAAGTCGCCATCGGCATTGCGATGAATTGCTACCCGGGTGGTGTCAAACCGAAACTCTTGCGGAATGCGCACCGCTTGGCTGTTGCCGTTCATAAAGACGCGGCTGATGGTTGTTTGCATGGCACCACTCCTTGTACACACTATGTTGTATGTATTTTAGGAGTGCTTATGCTTTTGTGCAAATTAATCGCCGCTTTATTGAGTGGGCACAATACCATCGCCACCTTGACAAAATGCATAGTTTAATTATCATTTACTCATGATTGATAATAAAAACATTCAAATTGCACCCCCGCTAAACCCCCTGCTCACCCTGCCCGAGCAGCTCAAGGTCTTGCGCGAAGCCGCCCACGTTACCCTCTCCGCCCTGGCCCAAAGCACCCACTTAAGCCGCCTGACCGTAGCCGCTGCCGAGGGCAAGACTGACGCGCGCATCTCCACCCTGAGTGCGCTGTTTGACCAGCTGGGCTACACCCTGGTGCCCGTGCCCAAGGCACTGCTGCAAGAAACAGTGGCCTTTGTGAACAACCAGGGGCAAGTGGCGTCACTCCCCGCCGGGGTGCAGGCCCCGCTGGGCAGGGCGCAACAAGCGTTTCAACAGGCCTTGGCCGATGCGCCGGAGTTTTGACGCATGAGCCGCCTGCGTGACCCCCTCAAGCTGGCCCAACTGCTGCTGCACACCCCGGGCGGCGCGGTGCAAGAGCTAGGCTGGCTGTCGCAAATGGGGGATATTGTGCGAGCCTCGTTTTCTGGCGCTTACATAAGCAATGCCCAGCGCCCCACCCTGTCGCAACTGTATGTGGGTGGCACCGATGCGCAAAGCCGCGCCATTTTGAGTGCGCGCGACGATGAGCGCTTGGTGCGCATTGGCAAGCTGCCCAGCTTTTTTGGCAACCTGCTGCCCGAAGGCCACAACCGCGAGCGCTTGGCCGAGCGGCGCGGGGTGTCAGCGGACGATGAGTTTGAGCTACTGGCCGCTGCAGGCCATGACCTGATAGGCGCACTAGAGGTGGTGCCCGGCTATGACCCACCGCAAGAGGTGCTGGCGCTGCACTACACACGGGGGCTAGAGCCACTAGAGACATCCGCCGTGGCGTCGCCCATGGATGACGGCTTCTCTATTGGTGGCTATGTAACCAAGTTTTCGATGTTGCAAGACGGGCACCGCTATGTGATTCGCAGCGGCACCCAAGGGGGCGACATTATTGCCAAGCTGCCCTCCACCAAGTACCCCGACCTGGTGCACAACGAAGCGCTGTGCTACCGGCTAGCCCACGCGGTGGGCATACACACCGCCAACGCCACCGCCCGCCCAGTGAGTGAGCTAGACCTGCCCGCGCAGGTGGTGGACACGTTTAGCCACTATTTGCATGTGCCCCGGTTTGACAGGGTGCGCGGGGCAGATGGCACCGTGCAGCGCGTGCACTTTGAAGAGCTGGCCCAAGCGCTGGGGGTGGACAGCCGCAGCAAATACAAAGACCTACCCCTAGCCATGGTGAGCTTGCTCAGCGTGCTAAAAACCTCGCCCGCTAGCGGCATTGCAGATTTGGAAGAAGTGTTTAGGCGCTGGACGGCCTTTGCCCTGATGGGCAACACCGACGCCCACACCAAAAACTGGGCCCTGCTCTACGCCGATGGCCGCCACCCCAGCCTAGCGCCCGCCTACGACATGGTGTGCGTGAGCGCCTATTTTGATGCCAACAACCCGCTGGCCTTGGCCCAAAACCGCCAAATGGATGCGTCGCTGCGGCACTGGGGCGAGGATGAGGCCCAAGCCTTGGCC
>JBIIYT010000321.1:0-3483 GCA_044346675.1 Rhodoferax sp.
GTTGCTGGAGCAGCACGGCATTCAGGTGAACCGCGAGCCAGACCAAATAGCCCAGCAGCTGGGCCTGCGGGTCAAAGAGAGTAATGGCTTGCATATTCATCAAGTGCTGCGCGGCGGGCCTGCTGAAAAAGCGGGCTTTGCTAGTGGCGATGAATGGATTGCGGTAGAGCTTGCCAGTGGCACGGCGCGTGGCCCGTGGCGCATGCAAACTCTGGACGACCTGACGCTGTATACCGGCAAAGCGAAAAAACTGACTGCACTCGTATCCCGCGACAAGCAGTTGTTGCAACTGCCGCTTACCTTGCCCCAACCCAGCCAAGCGCTTAGGCTATCGGTGCGCGATGCGGCGCAGGCCGCGCGCTGGCTGGACAAACCATAGTCAACTATTTTTAGAGCTTTGCACATGAACTACGACTGCATTACCACCCACATTGAAGGCGAGCAGGTTGCCGTCATCACGCTTAACCGCCCCAAGCAGCTCAACGCGCTCAATGACCAGCTCATGGACGAACTGGGCCAAGCGCTGAAAAGCTATGACGCCGACCCCGCCATTGGCTGTATGGTCATCACCGGCAGCGAAAAAGCCTTTGCCGCTGGGGCCGACATCACGGCCATGGCGCACTTCAGCTTTGCGGAAGCGTACAAGGGCGATTTCATCACCCGCAACTGGGAAACCCTGCGCAGTATTCGTAAACCGGTCATCGCTGCAGTGAGCGGTTTTGCCCTGGGCGGCGGGTGCGAGCTAGCCATGATGTGCGATTTCATCATCGCCTCCAGCACCGCCAAATTTGGCCAGCCGGAGATCAAGCTCGGCACCATGGCCGGTGCGGGCGGCACCCAGCGCCTACCGCGCGCCGTGGGCAAAGCCAAGGCGATGGACATGGCCCTGACTGGCCGGATGATGGACGCTGCCGAGGCCGAGCGCTCGGGGCTGGTCAGCCGCGTGGTGGCGCCGGAGCAGCTCATGGCCGAGGCACTGGCTGCGGCTTTGACAATTTGCACCTATTCGCAAATAGCCAGCATGGCCACCAAAGAGAGTGTGAACCGGGCATTTGAAGGCAGCTTGTCCGACGGCCTGATGTTTGAACGCCGCATGTTTCACGCCCTGTTTGCCACCGCAGACCAAAAAGAGGGCATGGATGCCTTTGTGAGTAAGCGCAAGCCTACGTTCAGGCACCAGTGAAGCAGAGGCCGGTAAAGGCACGTCTGTAAAGGCAAGCCATCAGGGCCAAGGCATTTTTGGCTATAATTGAAAACTTCGGTGATATAGCTCAGTTGGTTAGAGCGCAGCATTCATAATGCTGATGTCGGTGGTTCAAATCCACCTATCACCACCAAGATTCAAACCCGCACGCCTCCAAGCGTTGCGGGTTTTTTATTGCCTGACGTGGTTGCAACGGCTATAGTGCTTGCCGCGATACCCCTTTAACTAGTCCCTTAGGCCATGGAGAACGTGATGAAAGCAGTGCGCAGAGCGTGTGTACTAACAGCGCTGATTGCAGCTGCATTTTGTACCAACGCGGTCCAGCCCACCGAGGCCTCTTTGCTGCCAATGCATGAGAGGATTCAACATCTGCAAGACCGCATCTACGCGCTGGCAGGTGAGTTTTCAACCCACGTGATGAGCAAAACCAAACGCAAAGAAATTGGCCACCGCATGGTTGCACTCATCTCCGAGAGAAAAGCGCTGGAAGCAGAGGTAAGGCAAGCCCGAGCACTGTCGAACTCATCCGTGGTTAGTTATGTGTCGCCACTGGACACACAGTAGCCCCCAGCTAGCGCCCGTACACATCCTCAAAGCGCACGATATCGTCTTCGCCTAGGTAGCTTCCAGACTGCACTTCAATCATCTCCAGCGGCACCGCGCCGGGGTTTTCCAAGCGGTGGGTGGTGCCTAGGGGAATGAAGGTGGATTCGTTTTCTTTCAGCAAATAGACGTCATCCCCGCGCGTGACCTTGGCGGTGCCGCTCACCACAATCCAATGTTCGGCGCGGTGGTGGTGCATTTGCAGCGACAAAATGCCCCCCGGCTTGACCACAATGCGCTTGACTTGAAAGCGCGGCCCCGCATCGATACTGTCGTACCAGCCCCAAGGGCGAAACACTTTGCGGTGCATTTGCCCCTCGCTGCGACCAGCTTGCTTGAGGCGGTCTACAATTTTTTTAACGTCTTGGGTTTTTTCTTTGTGGGCCACTAAGACGGCGTCGGCCGTCTCCACCACAATGAGGTTGTCCACGCCCACACAGGCAATCAAACGCCCGTCGGACATGGCCAGCGTGTTGCTGCTGTCTTGCATGAGCACATCGCCCTGCACCACGTTGCCCGAGCCATCTTTGGGCAGCACCTGCCACAGTGCATCCCACGCACCCACGTCAGACCAGCCTACAGACAAAGGGATGACCACGCCCACCGGCAAGGCGGACGCAGCTGTAGCCGCAGCAGCATGCGCCCCGGCAATGCGTTCCATCACGGCATAGTCAATCGAGTCGCTAGGGCATTGGCTAAAGGCTTCTTTGCCCACCCGCACAAATTCACCATCGGCTTGCACACCATCCCAAGCCGCTTGGCAGGCCGCGGCAATATCAGGGCGGCAAGTGGTCAGGGCCGCCAGCCAAACGGAGGCACGCATCATGAAGAGGCCACTGTTCCACAGGTAGTTGCCTTGGGCTATGTAGCCTTGCGCGGTTTGCAGATTTGGTTTTTCTACAAAGCGGGCAATGCGCTTGGCACCTACAGCAGCATCACTTGCTGCACCATAGCTTTCGCCAGATTGAATGTAGCCATAGCCCGTTTCAGGCGCATCAGGGGTGATGCCAAAAGTCACCACCGCGCCTGCTTGGGCCAGGGTAGCACCCGCTTGCACGGCGGCCTGAAATGCGGGTTTGTCCACAATCACATGGTCGGCCGGCATGACCAGCAGCACCGGGTCTGCTCCATCTTTTATAGCTTGGTGCGCTGCAAGGGTCAACGCTGGGGCCGTGTTTTTTCCCAAGGGCTCTAGCACCAAGGTGCCCGACTTACCCATGAGGCGAAGCTGCTCTGCAATGACAAACCGGTACTCTTCGTTGCACACCACCATGGGAGGAGCAAGCTCCACATTCGCAATACCTTCCACTCGGCGTACCGTGGCTTGCAGCAGCGAATCTTCACCAATCAAAGGCAGTAATTGCTTGGGGTATTTTTCGCGGGACAGGGGCCACAAACGGGTGCCTGAACCACCAGACAAAACAACGGGTTGAATCAACATAGAGACGCTTATAGAGGTGTAGAAACGTAAGTAGTTATCGAATAACCAAGCCTAAGCTCTGGCGTCGCCCCAGCGCAAACTGCAGGTGTCGTCGCCACGGTACAGGGTGTGGCCTGTGCGGTCTACGCAGTAGTTGGGCGAGACCACCATTTCATGGAAGTGCATGGTGGCAGGTATGCGGGTGTACTCAAACAAAATGCTGCGCTCCACCTGTGCACCCGCCTTGATATGACAA
>JBIIYT010000322.1:0-3474 GCA_044346675.1 Rhodoferax sp.
TAGTTCGGCAGCGCCCCGTATCGCTGAAAGCGGGCTTTTTACTTCGTGCGTGAGGGTTTGCACATAGTCGGCCACGTAGTTGCGCCCGGTGAGGGCGTCACGCATTTCTTCAAAGGCGGCCAGCAGCAAGTCCCACGCGCGGCGCAGCAAGCGCCCGGGGTGAAAGCCTTTTTGTGCTCTAGCGTAGCGGGCAAAGTCGGTAATCAAACCAAAGGGGCGCACCAGCCATACCGACATCATGAGCGCCAACACCACCACCGCCAACACCGAAAGCAAGCCTGCATACAGGGTGCGGCTGCGCGCCGCTGCTACAAACTGGCCAAAACTTTGTGTGGGCTTGCCCACGGTCACCGTGCCTATGATTTCGCCACTGCCTGCCCCACCACCCATCCCACTGGCAGTGCTCACCCAGCGCACGGGTGCGGCCACATACATTACGGTGGACTGGTCGTCACTGGGGTTGTCTAGCGTAGAGCGCGCGCCGTATAGGCCTTTGAGCGCCAGACGCACATCGCGCCACTGCGAGAAGTCTTGGCCTAGTGACTGCCCGGTGGAGTCAAACACCACTGTGCCTTTGGCATCGGTCACGTAGGCGCGCAGTTCTACGTGGGTTTTCTTCACGCTAAAAATTTGCGCTTCAAAGCTGCGCGCGTAGGCGGCTTTGAACAAGGCATCCATGCGCGCGGTCTCTAGCACGCCGTCGCGCACGTCTTGCTCTATGAGGCTTGCCAGCAGCTGCGAGGTTTCGACCAAAGACTCTTCCGCCGACTCGCGGTAGCGCGGGTCTAGGTCGGTGACCACGCGGTACAGCACAAACGCCATTCCCAGCGCATAGACCAGCAAGAGCACTAGGAAGATGCGGCTGCGCTTGCTCATGGCCCGGGTTCTCTGGGCAGGTCTTCATTGAGTGCATAGCCGGTGCCGCGCAAGGTGCGTATGGGTTCCAGCGCGGGGGCCACTGTTTTGAGTTTGGCGCGCAGGGTCTTGATGTGGGCGTCTACCGTGCGGTCAAAGCTGTCGTTGGCATCGCCCCACACTTTGAGCAACAATTCGTCGCGGGTGAATACGCGCCCGGGCTTTTGCACCAGCATGCGCAGCACGCCGTATTCGTAGCGCGACAGGTCCAGCGTGCGGCCGTAAAAGCGGATTTGGTGGCGCTCTTCGTCTAGCGCAAAAATGGGGGCGCTCATGGCCGCGGTGGCCGATGGTGCCGCGGGTGTAGGAGAAGCGGCCACCAAAGTAGGTCGCGCACTGCGCCGCAAAATAGTGCGCACACGGGCTACCAGCTCGCGCGGCGAGAAGGGTTTGGCAATGTAGTCATCAGCCCCCAGCTCTAGGCCCACCACGCGGTCAATCTCGTCGCTGCGCGCGGTTAAAAACAGCATGGGCACTTGGTTGCCACCGGGCAGCGCCTGCAAGCGGCGAAACAGTGCAAAGCCGTTGAGGTCGGGCAGGCCCACGTCCAGTACCACCAGAGCGGGCAGCTCTGCCTCAAACTGGCGCAGGGCTTCTTCTGCGGTGCTGCACCACACGGGCGCAAAGCCATCGGTGCTGAGCACATACTGCAGCGTGTCGGCAATGCCGGGTTCGTCTTCAACCAAGAGGATGCGGGGTTTGAGCGCCATGCCCGCTATGGTAACGGGCGCGATGGTGGGGTGCGTGTTCAAATAGCTCCAATGAACCCCGACGCACACACCCTTTGGCGCGCCCCGCAGTGGGCCTTCGCTATTTTGTTGGCCCTTTTGAGCATGCTGGGGCCGTTTTCTATCGACACCTATTTGCCCGCGTTTGGCGGCATTGCGCAGTCGCTAGGAGCCACGCCGCTGCAGATGCAGCAAACGCTCTCGGCGTATTTGTTTGGCTTTGCCTTTATGGCCTTGTTTCACGGTGCTATATCGGACAGCTTTGGTCGCCGCCCCGTAGTGCTTTGGGGGCTGGCGGTGTTTATTGGGGCCTCCATAGGGTGCGCGCTGTCGCAAAGTATTGGGCAGCTCATCTTCTTTAGGGCGGTACAGGGCTTGTCCACGGGTGCGGGCATTGTGGTGTCGCGTGCGGTCATTCGCGATATGTACCCGCCATCGCAAGCGCAAAAGGTGATGAGCCAGGTGACCCTGTTCTTTGGTGCCGCGCCTGCCATTGCGCCCATTGTGGGCGGGTGGTTGCTGGTGCATAGCACTTGGCACGCCATCTTTTGGTTCCTCACCGGCGTGGGGGTGTTGCTGTGGGTGGCCAACTACCGGCTTTTGCCCGAGACGCTGCACATCACCCAGCGCCAGCCCTTCCAGGTGAAGAACCTGATGGCGGGCTATTGGCAGCTGGGCTCAGACCCGCGCTTTATTTTGTTGGCGCTGGCCAGTGGCATTCCGTTTAACGGCATGTTTTTGTATGTGCTCAGCGCGCCCGTGTTTTTGGGTGAGCACTTGGGGCTGCAGCCCCAGCAGTTTTTCTGGCTCTTCTTGCTCACCATCGCGGGCATCATGGGCGGGGCGTTTACCAGCGGCAGGCTGGCGGGCAAGGTGCAGCCACGCCAACAAGTGCGTGCGGGCTTTGCCATCATGCTGGTGGTGGGCGTGGTCAATTTGCTGATCAATCTATGGCTGCCCGCGCATGTCAGTTGGGCGCTGCTGCCCATAGGCTTGTTTGCATTTGGTTGGGCCATGACCATGCCGGTGGTCACCCTCATGGTGCTGGACCTGCACCCCACGCGCCGAGGTATGGCGTCTAGCTTGCAAATGTTTGTAGGGGCGTCGGCCAATGGCTTGGTGGCGGGGGTTATCTCCCCGCTGGTGATGCATTCCACCATTGGGCTGGCGGCCACCTCGCTTGCCATGATGAGCGTGGGCATGGTGTCGTGGATCTACATTCGCCGCCGCTGGCCAGAGCTGGGCCTGAACAGCCCGCAGGCTTGAGTGTTTTACCATTGGGTTTATGCACACATCAGCCCTTGTATTGTTCTCTGGCGGCCAAGACTCCACCACTTGTCTTGCTTATGCCTTGGCGCGCTATGAGCGCGTAGAAACCATTGCATTTGACTACCGCCAGCGCCACAGCGTAGAGCTGCAAGCGCGCCTAGAGGTGCTGGTCCAATTGCGCCAGCGGTTTCCCCAGTGGGCCACCAAGCTGGGCCAAGACCATGTGCTTGACCTGGCTGTGCTGGGGGAGGTGAGCGAAACATCGCTCACCCGCGACACTGCTTTTAAGATGGAAGCCAGTGGCCTGCCCAACACCTTTGTGCCCGGGCGCAACCTGCTGTTCTTAACGCTGGCCGCGGCGGTGGCCTACCGGCGCGACCTGCAGGTGATGGTGACCGGCGTGTGCGAGACCGACTTCTCGGGCTACCCCGACTGCCGCGATGACACCATCAAGGCCATGCAGCTGGCTTTGTCGCTGGGCATGGACAAACGGTTTTTGATAGAAACCCCGCTCATGTGGATAGACAAGGCCGCCACATGGAAGATGGCGTTTGAGCTGGGG
>JBIIYT010000040.1:0-11397 GCA_044346675.1 Rhodoferax sp.
CGCCGGACCACAACGAGCACCGCCAAGACGAGCCCTACCGCCGCGCGCTCACCGGCGTGTATGCACGCTTAGCCGCCACACTGCTCGCACTCACCGGCACTGAGGCCGCGCGCCATGCCGTGGCGCCACAAAACGCCTATCTATTGCCCCAAGAATTTTTGGCCGACTTGCGCACGCTAGAAGCCTCTTTAAAAGCCAACCATGCGGCTGCCTTGGTCGGCCAGCGCCTGCAGCCCTTGATACGCGCCGTGGAAGTATTTGGCTTTCATCTGGCCACCGTGGACTTGCGCCAAAGCTCTGACCAACACGAAGCTGTGGTGCACGAACTGCTGGCCACCGCAAGGCTAGAGTCCAACTACAGCAGCCTGAGCGAGGCCGACAAACAAGCGCTTCTGCTCAAGCTACTGAACGACGCACGCAACCTGCATGTGCATGGCGCAATCTATTCAGACCACGCCCAAAAAGAGTTGGCCATTTTTACCATGGCCAAGGCCCTGCGCGAGCAATTTGGTGCACATGCCCTACAGCACTACATCATCAGCCACACCGAAACGGTGAGCGACCTGCTGGAAGTGCTGCTATTGCAAAAAGAAGCCGGCCTCATGCGTGGCATGTTGAATGACCCGCAAAGCAACACCACTGCAACAGGAGCGGTGGCCGACCTCATCGTAGTGCCGCTGTTTGAAACCATTGAAGACCTGCGCAATGCCGCACCCATCATGCGCGACTTTTATGCACTTCCGGGCATTGCGGCCTTGGTGGCACGCAGCGGTGCGGAGCAAGACATCATGCTGGGCTACTCCGACAGCAACAAAGACGGCGGCATTTTCACCAGCAACTGGGAGCTGTACCGCGCAGAGATTGCATTGGTAGATTTTTTTGACCAACTCAACGCCACCAGCGGCAATAGCACCCCCACCCCGCCCATACGGCTGCGCATGTTCCATGGCCGCGGTGGCACGGTAGGGCGTGGCGGCGGCCCCAGCTACCAAGCCATTCTCGCGCAACCCCCCGGTACGGTACGCGGGCAGATTCGCCTGACCGAACAAGGCGAAGTGATCAGTTCCAAATATGCCAACCCCGAAATTGGTAGGCGCAACCTAGAAACCCTGGTGGCCGCCACGCTAGAGGCCACGCTCTTGCAAGCCACCAAATCTGCCAGCAAAGCGTTTTTGGAAGCGGCCGACGAGCTGTCCGTGAGCAGCATGGCCGCCTACCGCGCGCTGGTGTACGACACACCGGGCTTTACCGAATACTTCTTCAGCTCCACCCCCATTCGGGAAATTGCCGAGCTCAACATCGGCTCGCGTCCCGCGTCGCGCAAGGCCAGCCAAAAAATTGAAGACCTACGCGCTATCCCCTGGGGCTTTAGCTGGGGCCAGTGCCGCTTAACGCTGCCCGGCTGGTTTGGCTTTGGTGCGGCGGTGCATGCGTTCATCCACGGCGGCACGGCTGCTGCTGCCAAAGAGCGCACCGCACTGCTGCAAAAAATGTACAAGCAGTGGCCATTCTTTCGCACCCTGCTCTCCAACATGGACATGGTCATGGCCAAGAGCGACTTGGCGCTGGCCTCGCTCTATTCCGAGTTGGTGGCCGATGCTCGCCTGCGCAAAAAAATATTCACTGCCATAGAGGCTGAATGGCACAGCACCGCGTTGGCCTTGGCCACCATCACTGGGGAAAAACACCGCCTGGCCAACAACGCCGCGCTGCAGCGATCCATTCGCCACCGCTTCCCCTACATCGACCCCTTGCACCACTTGCAAGTGGAGCTAGTGCGCCGCCACCGCGCGGGCAAGGCGGATGAACGGGTGCACCGGGGTATTCACATTTCTATCAATGGAATTTCTGCGGGATTGCGCAATACGGGGTAAGTCAAAAACGCTGGAGGCTACCGCGCAATCAACTCCCGCACCACAGCCAGCTGCCTGCGCGACACGGCCAGCAACTCATCTACGCCATGCAGACGCACGGCCCAGCCTTCGCCCTCTTCGGCATCAAAGTGTTTTTCTAGCGCGCGCACGGCGCGCCTAGCGATCAGTGCGTTGCGGTGAATACGCACGTAGTGGGTGCCGTATTTTTCTTCCAACTCACCCAGCGATCCATCCAAAATATAGCTGCGCGCCGTGGTGCGCACGGTGATGTATTTGAGCTCGGCCTTGAAGTACACCACCTCATGCAGCGGCACACGCTCGGTGCGGCCGCGCTCTTGTATGACCAATGTCTCTTGCGACTCGGCAGCAAGTGCTGTGCTTGCTCTCGTTTGCAAAAATCGCTCTGCTTTTTGTAGCGCCACTTGCAAGCGCTCCAAGCGCACAGGCTTGGTCAGGTAGTCCACCGCCTCCAGCTCAAAGGCCTGCACTGCATGCTCCACATGGGCGGTCACAAACACCACCGCAGGCGGGTGGGCCAAGGCGCGTAGTTGCTGCGCCAAGGCCAAGCCATCGGCACCGGGCATGTGAATATCTAAGAGCGCCACATCAAAGGGCTGCCTTTGCAACAGTGCCATGGCCTGCACGGCGTTGGCGGCTTCGCCTTCCACCACCGCACGGGGTTGGGTGCAGTCGCCCAAGAGCGTGCGCAAACGGGTGCGGGCCAAGACCTCGTCATCTACCACCAAAGTGCGTAAAAAAGCAGAAGGTACTAAAGCATCAATCACAGCGGAATCTCCATGCGTACTTGGTACACGCCGTCATGCAGGCCACTGCGAAACTGGCCCTGCACGTCGTGCATCAAGCTCAAGCGCTCTTGCACATTGCGCAGCGCCACACCGTGGCCTGCGGTGCCCTGCCCCGACGGCACGGTATTGGTCACTTTGATCACCACCACCGAGCCACGGCGCTGAGTACTTATCTTAATATCGGCCCCCGCAGCGCTTGGCTCCACACCGTGCACTACGGCGTTTTCCACCAAGGGCTGCAGCAGCAAGGGTGGCAATTGGGCCATTTCTGCGGATGCATCCAGCACCCATTGCACCCGCAACCGCTCGCCAAAGCGCACCTTCTCTATGGCCAAATAGCGCTTAGCCAAGCCTATTTCGTCGGCCAAGGTGGTGGATTCGGTGCTTTCCATCAAAGCGTGGCGAAACAGGTCGCTCAAGTCTTCCAGCAAAGTTTCGGCTTTGACCGGCTCGGCGCGCACCAGCGCAATGGCGCTGTTGAGGGTATTAAACAAAAAGTGAGGTCGAATGCGCGATTGCAACTCCGCTAGGCGAGCCGCGGTGTCAGCGGGCATGCGGCCTTTGGCACGCATCACCAACGCGGCCACCAGCACTGCCGACAGCATGGCACCTGCCCCGGCACTGGCTAACCACGGCGCTGGTGCCAACAGCCCTGCCAAATTCATCAGCCCACAACCATACAGCCCCGCCACGGCACCTAAAGCCACCGCCACAACGTACTGCACCGTGGGCTCCAACCGTGCCAGCAAGCGTTTGGCAACACACCCGGTCAGCAACCACGCCAAGGTGGCTGGCAGGGCACCGCCCGTGACAAACGCCACCAAGGCCAACCAGTCTATAAAATTGGCGGACGAAAACATCACCGCCACTGCCACCGCCAACTCCACAAACAGCACTGCGCGCAAGACAACGCCGATGTGACAGGCATCAAACACCAAAGGCTTCACGCCGGAGCCGACACCCTGCGTGGGAGCCGACTCGTGGAACGCCGATAATATTTGGGTATCTTTCATGAATCCGGATTTTGCCCCTATTTAATTGAACCGCCTGCAATGCCAAAAAATCAATTCGACAAAAAATCTCAGGCGTGGTCTGCGCTGTTTTCTGAACCCATGAGCGATCTGGTCAAACGCTACACGTCTAGCGTGTTTTTTGACAAACGCTTGTGGCAGGCTGACATCACCGGCTCACTGGCCCATGCCGACATGTTGGCGGCACAAGGCATCATCAGCGCCGCGGACCATGCGTCGATCCAAAAGGGTATGGCCCAGGTGTGGGCCGAGATCGAATCGGGTGCGTTTGAATGGAAGCTAGACCTAGAGGACGTGCACCTCAACATCGAAGCGCGCCTAACCCAACTGGTGGGCGACGCAGGCAAGCGCCTGCACACGGGCCGCAGCCGCAACGACCAAGTGGCCACCGACGTGCGCCTGTGGCTGCGCGGTGAAATTGATTTGATTGGCGGCCTGCTTATTGACTTGCAAAAAGCATTACTGGAAGTGGCCGAGGCCAATGTAGAAGTGATATTGCCCGGCTTCACCCACCTGCAAGTGGCCCAACCCATCAGTTTTGGACACCACATGCTGGCCTATGTAGAAATGTTCAGCCGCGATGCTGAGCGCATGGCAGATGTACGCCGGCGCACCAACCGCCTGCCCCTGGGTGCTGCTGCGCTGGCGGGCACCAGCTACCCGCTGGACCGCGAGCGTGTAGCCAAAACGCTGGGCATGGTGGACGACAAAGGCCACCCCCAGGTGTGCCAAAACAGCCTAGACGCAGTGAGCGACCGCGACTTCGCCATTGAATTTACCGCTGCAGCGTCTCTTTGCATGGTGCACATCAGCCGCTTTAGCGAAGAGCTGATTTTGTGGATGAGCCAAAACTTTGGCTTTGTGCAGATATCGGACCGTTTCACCACGGGCAGCTCCATCATGCCGCAGAAGAAAAACCCCGACGTACCCGAACTCGCGCGTGGCAAAACCGGCCGTGTCGTGGGGCACCTGATGGGACTCATTACCCTCATGAAGGGCCAACCCTTGGCCTACAACAAAGACAACCAAGAAGACAAAGAGCCCCTATTTGACACGGTAGACACGCTCAAAGACACCTTGCGTATTTTTGCCGAAATGGTGGGCGGGCAATTGAACCCTGCCACCAAGCAAAAGGAAGGTGGCATTACCGTACGCCCCGAGGCCATGGAGCGCGCCGCCCTCAAGGGCTACGCCACCGCGACCGACTTGGCGGACTATTTGGTAAAGAAAGGCCTGCCCTTTAGGGATGCGCATGAAACGGTGGCGCATGCGGTCAAAGCCGCCATCTCTCACCAAGTGGATCTATCGGAATTGCCCCTGGCAGTGTTGCAAGAGTTCAACCCCAGCATTGAGAAAGATGTGTACGAGAGCTTAAGCCTACGCGGCTCGCTCAACGCCCGCAATATTTTGGGTGGCACAGCACCCGCCCAGGTGCGTGCGCAAATTGCGAGGCACCGGGTGCGGCTGGGTTAGTCAGCGTTCGTTCAGCACCAAGCCAATCACCCGCATACCTGCGTCGTCAGCGCAGGGGTGGTCTATTTCGAAACCGAGTTTTTTTGCCAGCTTGAGCATGCGCTCGTTGTGGTTCAGTATGGTGGCCACCAACCGCTGGGTGCCTTGGGCGCGCTGGTAGGCGATGAGCTTGTCCATCAACAAGCGCCCCAGCCCGTGGCCTTTAAGATCGGAGCGCACGATCACACCAAACTCGGCCTCACCATTGTCGGGGTCGGTCGATGCGCGCACTACGCCCAAGGTTTGCAGCTTGCCATCGGCCCCCGTGGCCTGCGCTACAAAGGCCATTTCACGGGCATAGTCAATTTGCACCAAGCGCGCCAGCTCGGTACGACCCATGGTGCGGCGGCTATAGAACACACGCATGCGCACATCGTCAGCCTCTAGGTGCTGCAAAAAGTCCATATGCAGGGCCTCGTCTTCGGGGCGAATGGGGCGCAGGGTGAGCGTGCGGCCAGCCCACTGCACGGTTTCTTCTAGGTGCGCCGGGTAGGGGCGGATGGAAAAATGGTCGGCACCGGCGGGGCGCTTGTCGCTCAGCACAATGCGCGCATCCAGCGCAATCGCGCCTTCAAAATTCACAATCAGCGGGTTGATGTCTAGCTCGGAAATTTCGGGAACTTCGGCCAAAAGTTTCGATACTGCCACCAGCACGCCATGCAGCGCGGCCTCGTCCACCGCCGGGGTATCGCGCCAGCCCGCCAAGAGGCGCGACACCCGGGTGCGCGACACCAGTGCCTTGGCCAGTGGCACGTTCAGCGGCGGCAAGGCCACTGCGCGGTCGGCCACCAGCTCTACAGACGTGCCACCTTGGCCAAACAAAATAACGGGGCCAAAAATACTGTCCACACCGGCGCCCACAATCAGCTCTTGCGCATGGCTGCGCCGCACCATGGCCTGCACCGTAAAGCCCTGAATGCGGGCCTGGGGCAGTTGGCGCTGCACCCGGGTGAGCATGGTGTGCACGGCGTTGCGCACCTCCTCTTCGTCTTGCAAATTGAGCGCCACGCCACCTACATCAGACTTGTGGGTAATGTCGTCTGACAATATTTTCAGCACTACGGGAAAGCCCACGTCCAGTGCAGCACGCACCGCATCGTCTGCCGTGGCCTGCACACGCTGGGTGGCCACCACGGGGATGTGGCAGGCATCTAGCACGGCCTTGGCTTCTGGCTCGGTCAGCAGAGTGCGGCCACTGGCCAGGGCCTGCTGCACGATGGCCTGAATAGCCGCCGTTTCAGGCCGCTGGTGTTGAAGTACCGCAGGGGGGGCCTCGGTGAGCTCCGCTTGGTTGCGCCGATAGCGCTGCAGCATGGCGTAGGCGCGCACGGCAAGTTCGGGCGTATCAAAGTTGGCAATGCCTGCATCTTGAAAGACTTGCCGCGCCTGGGCTACAGCACGGTCGCCCAGCCAGCAGCTCATCAGGCGCTGCGGCATGCCCGGTGCGCACTGGGCAAGTGGCACCAAGGCGCGGGCAATATCGCTGCTTGGCACGATGGCGGTGGGGGCATGGATGAACAAAATGGCCCCTGTGGCCGGGTCGCTTTGCAACACCTCTAGGGCGCGCTGGTAGCGCTGCACGGGCGCGTCCCCAATGATGTCCACCGGGTTGCCGTGAGACCAGTTGGCGGGCAGCACTGCGTCTAGCGCCGTGCGGGTGGCATCGCTCAAGCTTGACAGCGCCACGCCAGCATGGGCCGCAGCGTCGGCCGCCATCACCCCGGCGCCGCCGCCGTTGGTGAAGATGGTGATGCAGTCGTCGGTATTGGTGCGAAAGCGCGACAGCGTTTCTGCCGCCAGCAGCAGCTCTTGCAGCGTATTGACGCGCAGCATGCCCGCGCGCGCAATAGCCGCTTCAAACACCATGTCGGAGCCCGCCAGTGCGCCGGTGTGCGAAGCTGCAGCCAACTGCCCTTGGGGTGAGCGCCCTGCTTTGACCACAATCACCGGCTTGTTGCGGGCTGCCGCGCGCGCGGCCGACATAAACTTGCGTGGCGACTCTATGGACTCGATGTACAACAAAATGGCGCGCGTTTTGGGGTCGCTGGCCAGGTAGTCCAGCATGTCGCCAAAGTCCACATCGGCATGCTCCCCCAGAGACACCATGTGAGAAAAGCCAAGGCCCCGGCCCTGCGCCCAATCCAGCATGGCAGTGACCAGCGCGCCCGATTGCGACACAAAAGCCAACTCACCGGGGAGCGCATCAATATGGGCAAAGCTGGCGTTCATGCCCTTGTGCGGCGCCAGCAGGCCTATGCAGTTGGGCCCGAGTATGCGCAGCAGGTTTGGGCGGGCGGCGTCTTGCATGGCGCGCTTTTGTGCGGCAGTCATACCCGCCGTCAGCACCACTGCGGCGCGGGTTCCAAGGGCTGCCAGCTCGGCAATCAGCCCTGCCACCGTGGCCGGTGGGGTGCAGATCACGGCAAGCGTTGGCACCGTGGGCAAGTCCAACACACGGGCCTGCACGGGGTGAGCATCTAAGGTTTGGTACTTGGGGTTCAGTGCGTACAGCGCACCCTTGAAGCTGCCAGACTTTAGGTTGCGCCACACGGTGGCCCCCACACTGCCCGGGCGCAGCGAAGCGCCACACACCACGATGGACGCAGGATCAAACAAAGAATCAAGATTACGAATGCTCATGAGCAGATGGTAGAGACATGCGCTTTGGAGGAATTGACACAACTCAAGCTTTGCGGAGATGATGTGCCTGCGGGGTTATCTGCCCCTAGAATGAAATTATTAACTATAAAAAGGCGCATATGGCAAACATCCGCTGGAACGATACTCCCTCGCTGTGCACTGCCTTAGCTGACGATGAGCCTGTGTGCACCCTCAAGCTCAAAGACATTGGCGGCTGGATCGCCCAGTGGACGGGGGAACGCCTGTGGGCCCCGCCCAGCCACATGCCCAAAGCCACGCCCCAGCCTACGCGCTTCTTCCCCGCACTGGATGAGGCCAAGGCCGCTGTAGAGCAAGCGCTGGCGGGATGACGTTGAAAACACAAATAGACCATCTAGTTGTCGTCGCTAAAACATTAGACCAAGGCGTGCAGTGGTGCGAAGCCACGCTGGGCATCATGCCCGGCCCCGGTGGCGAACACGCCCAGTACGCCACGCACAACCGCCTGTTCAAAATTGCCACGCCCGCCCACCCCTTGGCGTATTTTGAAATCATCGCCATCAACCCCGACGCTAAACGCCCCGCCAACGCCCAAGGCAAGCGCTGGTTTGACATGGACGATGCAGCCGTGCAAGCCGCCGTAGCTACCGAGCCACGCCTGCTGCACTTTGTGGCCAACACCGACGACATACAGGCCGCACGCATTGCCCTGAAAAAGTTAGAGATAGAGCGCGGCCCCGTGGTGCACGCCAGCCGCCACTCGCGCCGCGGCGTGCTGCAGTGGCAAATCACGGTGCGCGACGATGGCCAGCGCCTGTTTGACGGAGCCCTGCCCAGCCTCATTCAGTGGGGCAAGCCCGATGCGGCAGAGCCCCTGCGCCTGCACCCGCGCAACAGCCTGCCACGCTCGGGCGTTACCCTACAAAGCATCTCTGTCACCCACCCGACTGCGCCCAAGCTGCAGGCGGCGTATGAGGCTATTGGTCTCGCCGGCATCAGTGTCAGCACGGGCCCGGCCAACCTATGCGCCACCCTGCACACGCCCAAGGGCTTGGTAGAGTTGCACAGCCAAGGCGTTTAAACCTCACCATCACCATAACCATAGCCAGCACTTTATGAGTATGACCAGCCCCATCAAACGCATTGCCATTTGCACCGGGGGCGGCGACGCACCGGGCCTGAACGCTGTGATTCGCGCCACGGTATCCGCCGCGGCCAACCGGGGCTGGGAGTGTGTGGGCATTCGCGATGGCTTTAACGGAATTTTGGAGCCGGCACGCTACCCCCAAGGCGGCACCATGCTGCTCACGCGCGACCACGTGCGGGGTATCTCCCACTTGGGCGGCACCATATTGGGCACCACCAACAAGGGCAACCCGTTCCACTTTCCCGTAACCCAGCCAGATGGCTCTGTGGCGGACACTGACCGCTCTGACGAGCTACTGGCCTACTTCAAACGCGAAGGCATTGACGCGCTGGTGTCGGTGGGGGGCGATGGCTCGCTCACCATAGCCAACGCGCTGCACCGCAAGGGCCTGCGCGTGGTGGGCGTGCCCAAGACCATAGACAACGACCTGGACAAAACCTTCACCACCTTTGGTTTTGACACCGCCGTGTCTTTCGCCACCGAGTGCATAGACCGCCTGCACAGCACCGCCCAGAGCCACCAGCGCGTGATGGTGGTGGAGGTAATGGGCCGCTACGCGGGCTGGATTGCGCTGCACGCAGGCATTGCTGGTGGGGCGCACGCCATCCTCATGCCCGAAATTGCGTTTGACATGGAACAAGTGGCCAAGAAAGTGCGCGAGCGCGATGCCGAGGGCCGCATGTACAGCCTGGTAGTAGTGGCCGAAGGCGCGCAGCCCAAGCAGGGCCAGCGCGCGGTAGCAGCGGCAGCCGAGATTGGCCGCGCGGAGCGCCTAGGCGGCATTGGCGAACAAGTGGCCAATGAGCTAGCACAGCGCACCGGCAAAGACGCCCGCACCGTGGTGCTAGGCCACTTGCTGCGCGGCGGCAGCCCCACCGCCTTTGACCGCTTGGCCGCGCTGCGCTTTGGCACCGCGGCAGTGCGCGCGCTGGAAGAAGGCTTGTCGGGCGTGATGGTGGCGCTGGCGTTCCCCAACGTGAACTATGTGAGCCTAGAAGAAGTGGCAGGCCGCATGAAGGCCGTGCCGCCTGACAGCGACACGCTGCAGACCGGGCGGGATTTGGGGGTGTGCTTTGGGGATTGAAGTCGGCAACGCGTTGGGTAAAAGCGCAGTGCGAACGGCTCTTGTGCAAAAGCAGACGTTCACACCCTCACTCCAGTCAGTGCATCAAGTGGGCTAGCCACACCGCCACCGGCTACCGCGGTGCAATGGGTATAGATCATGGTGGTGCTCACATCACGGTGGCCCAGCAGCTCTTGCACGTCCCTGATATTGGAGCCGGCTTGAAGCAAGTGTGTGGCAAAACTGTGGCGCAGCGTGTGCACAGTTACTGGCTTTTGAATACGAGCAATTGCAGTAGCTATCTTGATTGCACGTTGCAACTTTTCTTCATACAAATGGTCACGCACTTGCACCCCCGTGCGCGGATCAGTGCTTAAGCCAGCGGCGGGGAAAAGCCAAAACCAAGCCCACTGATGCGCTGCGTCAGGCTGCCTCTTGGCCGTGGCATCCGATACAAGCGCACCCCCAAACCCGTTGCGCCGGTCGCTGTCCCACAGGGCTCGGGCGACTGCAAGCTGTGCGGTAAGCGCAGCGGCAATACTTTGGGGCAACATGACCACGCGGTCTTTGTCGCCCTTGCCTTGGCGCACGGTAATAACTTGACGTGCGAAATCTATATCTCGCACGCGCAGGTGCAGGCCTTCGTTCAAACGCATGCCCGTGCCGTACAAAAGCCGGGCCAGCAAAGCGACCTCTCCACGCAACTCGGCAAGCAGCGCTGCCACCTCAGCCGTAGTCAACACGCATGGCACACGCTTAGAACGCTTTGGGCGTGCAAGGTCATCTAGCCAAGGTAAATCCTGCCCAAGTACTTCGCGGTACAAAAACAGCAGTGCACTAAGCGCCTGGCTGTGCGTAGACGTGGCAACCTGCCGCTCAACGGCCAGCATAGTCAGGAATGCTTTGACCTCGACAGAGCCCATTTCTGCGGGGTGGCGCATGTGGCCTGCGCGCCCGTTCCAGCGCACGTACAAGCGCACCCAATGCAGATACGCCTGCTCGGTACGTGCGCTATAGTGTTTGCTACGAATAACTTCGCGCACTTGGTCAAGCAAACGCAAAGCGCGCGGCACCTGGGAGTCGGGTTTCATGAGTCAATTTATAACTGTACAAAAATACAGTATATGCGCGTCAACCCCCTGTAGCAAGCGGGTTTTCAGGTATTTTGAAGCTCGAGATATCCGACAGGGGTCGGGTATATCCGACTCGGCCATATCTAGTTGAACTAAACCGCTGACGCGGTGGTTGGTCCTCACAGGCCACCACCGCTTTTTTGTTGGCGGATGGCTTGCATTTGAGGCGATGCAGGACAAGCCTTCTGGCTGGGGAATGTTCCCCGGCAATG
>JBIIYT010000323.1:0-3462 GCA_044346675.1 Rhodoferax sp.
TAACGAAAAATCCAAGTACCCCAAAAGGGAAGGAATAGCCATGTCCAGCTGGATCGCCAAAGGTATAGCTCAGAGTGGGGAGCATTTCAGAAGGATCCCTCGTCGGCGCACTGGTATCAAATTCAACTACATGTGACGAAGTATGGCACGGGTTCGGAACGTGTCAATGACTGTCGGCAGGCAACTTGCCACAGTATATCTAGACGTAACTCAAATTGAGCGACCAACCCAAACCATGCAAGCGAGCGAAGTAACGCAAAAAGCGCTCAGGCCGTCCGCCCCGGCCTCACCGCATTCTTCGGCCTAAACGCCTTACACACCGCATCCACTGTCTCCAGATACGGCCCTCCAATCAGGTCAATGCAGTAGGGCACGGCGGCGAAGATGCCGGGCACTAGCTGTTTGCCCTCGGCATCCTTCAAGCCTTCTAGCGTTTCGGCGATGGACTTGGGTTGCCCGGGGAGGTTGATGATGAGGGTGCGGTCGCGCACCACGGCCACTTGGCGCGACAAAATGGCGGTGGGCACGAACTCTAAGCTGATGCGGCGCATTTGTTCGCCAAAGCCGGGCATGGTTTTGTGGGCCACGGCCAGGGTGGCCTCGGGCGTTACGTCGCGCAATGCGGGGCCGGTGCCACCGGTGGTGAGCACCAGTGCGCAGCCTGCGTCTACTAATGACACCAGCGTGGCGCTGATCACCGGCTGGTCGTCAGAGATGAGGCGGCGCTCAAAGCTAATGGGGTTGATGAGCGCGCGCTTGAGCCACTCTTCCAGCGCGGGCAGGCCCTTGTCCGCATACACCCCGGTAGACGCACGGTCGCTCACCGACACGATGCCGATTTTCACGGTCTCGGGGTCGTTGGCGGCGCTCAACATGGGATTGAAGCTGGGGCTCATGGGGTGTAGACGTTGCCAGTGTTCGTTTGCTCGTTTGGGCGTGCATCGGGTTGTTCTGCAGCGGCAATTAAGGCTTCGCGCACCAACTGAAAAATATCGCGGTAGGCGCGGCCGTGGCGCACGGCTGCACCGGGCTTCTCGGGCTTGGCGTCTTTGCGCGCTTGGCGAATGAGGGCGCGCAGTTGCTGGCTGTCGGTGCCGGGGCTTAGGTTCATCCACTGGCCCACAGCGTCGTCGTCCGCAATCAGGCGGTCGCGCCACATCTCGGCTTGGTGCAGGGCCAGGGTTTCTTTGGCGCTGGGGGCGTGTTGTTCGGCCAACGCGGCGCGAATGGCGGCGTGGGTCTCGGGGGTGAGCAGGCGCATTTGCTTGCCGATGAACTGCATTTGGCGGCGCTTGCCTTCAAAGTTGGTGATGCGCTTGGCCTCTGCCACGCCCTCGGCCAGCTTGTCGGGCAGGGCCAGCTTGGTCATCAGGTCGGCGCGCAGGGTGAGCAGTTCTTCTCCCAGCTTTTGCAGTTTGGTGCTTTCGCGTTTGAGGTCGGTGCGGCTAGCCTCGTCGGTGCCTTTGAGTTCGCGCTTGTATTCGAGGTCTAGCGCGCTGCCCTCGGCAACGAACTGGCCCTTAACGAAATAGCCTTTTTTGAGTTTACGTGACATAGGCAAGTATCATAGCCTTCGCTCAAGACCACGCTTATGACGAAACCTCACTCTTCCTCCAATACACCTTCCGCACAATCCAAACCCGCCGACAGCGGCTTTGCCTACACCCGGCCCTATTTTGAGTCGCTGGTAGACAGCGCCTTGGCGCATGCCAAAAAGCTGGGCGCGACCGACGCCGGGGCCGAAGTGTCCGAGGGCTGCGGCCTGAGCGTGTCCGTGCGCAATGGCGAGCTGGAAAACGTGGAACGCAACCGCGACAAATCGCTGGGTGTCACCGTCTACATGGGCCACCGCCGGGGCAATGCCAGTACGTCTGACTTCTCGCACGCTGCTATTGCGCAGACCGTGCAAGCCGCGTTTGACATTGCCCGCTTCACCGCCGAAGACCCCTTTGCCAGCCTGCCCGATGCGCAAGATATTGCGCCCGAGGCCGACCGCAGCCGCAACCTCGACCTGTTTCACCCCTGGGCCATTACCAGCGAAGAGGCTGCGCGCCTAGCGCTGGAGTGCGAAGCCGCCGCCCTGTCGGTGGACAAGCGCATTACCAACAGCGAAGGCGCAGCCGTGTCGGCCCAGCAGTCGCACTTTTTTAGCGCCCACACGGCTGGTTTTAGTGGCGGCTACGCCAGCTCGCGCCACTCGCTGTCGGTCTCGCCCATTGCGGGCAAGGGCAAAAATATGCAGCGCGACGCGTGGTACAGCTCCATGCGCAGCGCGGGTGAATTGGCCTCGCCCCAAGCGGTAGGCCGCTACGCCGCCGAGCGAGCGCTGAGCCGCTTGAAGGCCCGCAAAATCGCCACCACCGAATGCCCCGTGTTGTTTGAGTCCCCCTTGGCCGCCGGTCTGCTGGGTGCATTTGTGCAAGCGGTGAGCGGCGGTGCGTTGTACCGCAAGAGTTCGTTTTTGCTGGACTCGCTGGGCAGACTAGTGTTCCCCAAACACATCAATATTTTTGAAGACCCCTTTGTGCTGCGCGGCAAAGGCAGCTCGCCCTTTGACGACGAAGGCGTGCGCGTGCAAGCCCGCCAAGTGGTGGAGGCGGGCAGAGTGCAGGGCTATTTTCTAGGCAGCTACTCGGCCCGCAAGCTGGGCATGAAGACCACGGGCAACGCCGGTGGCTCGCACAACCTTACTTTCACCTCGCGCTTGACCAAGCCCGGTGACGATCTGGATGCGATGCTGCAAAAGCTAGGCACCGGCCTGTTTGTGACCGAGCTTATGGGCCAAGGCGTGAATTATGTGACGGGCGACTACTCGCGCGGTGCCAGTGGCTTTTGGGTAGAGAAAGGCCGCATTGCCTACCCCGTGCACGAGATCACCATCGCGGGCAACATGGCCGCCATGCTCAAAGGCATAGAGGCCGTGGGGGCCGATACCTACAACTATGGGGCCAAGACGGTGGGGTCGATTTTGGTGGACCGGATGAAGGTGGCGGGGAGCTAGCTTTCCCCACTCTCCCCCAACCCCTCTCGCCCCGCCGGGCGAAAGGGGGGCTTTAACTGCCCATTTGGTTTCGTCGCGCCGGATGCGGAATTACAGGCGGGGTGTTGCCGCTGGGTTTGTAGGCCTACATTTCATTCGGGGGAGTTCCGAGCGTCGGGCTGCTTGATCATCAGCGTATTAGTCTTGCGAAGAATTTGTTGACTTAAATGGTGGCCAGCGGTTGTAACCAATTGCTGGATCGTTAGACCGATGCATCAAAATGAATTCGAGTTCCATTTGGGTGACTTCAGTTCTGTTTGCAGACTCAGATTGCCAAAGTATGTCTCGGGTGACCGTGAAGCTAATTCTCTGCTCGTTTGTGAAATCCAAAGCGATAAGCTCGTCAGATGCACTGCCAAAGTAATTTATGCTGTTCGTGCGATCTTGCCCTATGTAGATTTTCCCATTGGGGTAGGTGATTT
>JBIIYT010000452.1:0-3461 GCA_044346675.1 Rhodoferax sp.
CTGTGCGCGCGCTGGGCTAGAGCCAGTACACCAACACATACAGACCCAACCACACCACATCCACAAAGTGCCAATACCAAGCAGCGCCCTCAAAGCCAAAATGGCGCTCTGGGGTGAAGTGCCCTTTTTGCAAACGCAGGGTGATGAACAAGAGCATCAACATACCGATGAATACGTGAAAGCCGTGAAAGCCGGTGAGCATGTAAAAGGTAGAGCCATACACGCCAGATGTGAGCTTGAGGTTCAAGTCTGTGTACAAATGGTAATACTCATAGCCCTGCACACACAAAAATACAAAGCCCAACAACACCGTGGTCCACATGAACGCAATGGTTTTGCTGCGCTTGCCTTCAATCAGCGCATGGTGCGCAATGGTCATAGTGACGCCCGAGGTGAGCAGCAAAGCGGTATTGATGGTCGGCAGCCAGAAAGGGCCTACGGTGGTGAAGGGCTCGACTATGCCAGCGGGGGAGCCTGTCACGCCGGGGGCAACGCTAGGCCACACCGCTTTGAAATCCGGCCACAGAAGCGCGTTCTCTAAGCCTCCGAGCGCAGGAACCGAATGCGAACGAGCCCACCACAATGCAGTGAAGAAGGCGCCAAAAAACATGACTTCTGAAAAAATAAACCAGCTCATGCTCCAGCGGAATGAGAGGTCGATTTTGCGCCCGTACTGACCGCCTTCACTCTCGGTCACCGCTTCACTAAACCACTGGTAAAGCACCACCAGAAACCACAGCAGTCCAAACATCAGGGAATACTTGCCCCAATCCGCACCGTTAATCCACTGGCCTGCGCCCAAAATAACAAAGAACAAACCCAAGGACGCCATCGCCGGATGCCGTGAGGGGTGGGGAACAAAGTAGTGCGGCGTTGCGCCATGTGCAGGTGAACTCATATCAGCTCCGTTTTTCCAAAATTATTTTGCTACGACCCAATTAACCAAAACGATCAGACCCACCACCAACAGCAGCGTGCCTACGATGCCCACCGCCACGACATGCAGAGGGTTCACCTTGGCCAAGTCTTGCCGGTATTCGCTGTTACTACGGACACCTAAAAAAGACCAAGCCACCAGCTTGACACTGCGCAGAAACGACGCGCCAGCGGCCACGGGTACGCCCTTGGTCATTACAAGGCCGCTCCGCCAGTCACGCCTTGCACCTGTGCCATGGGTGCGGCAGGGGTCTTGCCCCCCACCTCAAAGAATGTGTAGGACAAAGTGATGGTGCGAACATCTTTCGACAACTTGGGGTCGATCACAAAGACGACCGGCCAGGCTTTCTTCTCGCCGGGCTCCAAGGTGTACTGACTAAAACAAAAGCACTCCAACTTGGTGAAATGGGCTCCAGCTTGCTGCGGCGCGTAGCTGGGGATAGCCTGGGCGGCCATGCGCCGATTTTGCGTATTTTGAAACTCGTACATCACGGTCATCAACTCGCCGGGGTGCACCTGCACAGACCGTTGCGCAGGCTTGAAATCCCACGGACCACGAGAATTGGCATCAAACTCCACCGTGATGGTGCGCGATGTATCGACCTGAGTGTTGGCAGGCAACTTGGCTTTACCACCTGACAAAACCTGCTCGCCCAGAGCCAAAATATTAATCCCGGTCATCTCGCAAATGGCTTTGTACAAAGGAACCAGCGCATACGCGAAAGCAAACATGGCCACAGTGACCACCATCAGCTTGCGCAGCATGAGCAGGTTCTGGCGTAAGCGCTGCATGTCTTATTTGCCCAGCACAAGCATCTTGACCATGAAACCAACAAAAAACGCAGCCACCACCGAGAGCAGTATCAAGCCCAGCTTGAGGTTGGATTTTTTTTGTTCAGGTGTCATCGCACGACTTAGGCAATGACCTTGTTGGCATCCGCATTCAACTTGGGCGGTGTTTCAAAGGTGTGGAAAGGAGCTGGAGATGGAATCTCCCACTCTAGACCTTCAGCACCAGCACCATCGGCATCATTCCATGGGCGCTGAGGTGCTTTTTCGCCCTTGCCACGCATGGCAGGCAATACGATGAAGAAGAAGAAATAGACCTGCGCCAAACCAAAGGCAAATCCACCGACCGAGGCCACCGCATTGAAGTCAGCAAACTGCATGGGGTAGTCTGCATAGCGGCGTGGCATACCTGCCAAGCCCAAGAAGTGCATGGGGAAGAAAGTGATGTTGAACGCGATGAGCGACCACCAGAAGTGAATCTTGCCGCGTGTCTCAGAGTACATCACACCGGTCCACTTCGGCGCCCAGTAGTAGTAGCCAGCAAACATGGCATACAAGGAACCTGCCACCAACACATAGTGGAAGTGGGCTACCACGTAGTAGGTGTCTTGCAGCTGAATGTCGATAGGCGCAACCGCCAAAATCAAGCCTGTAAAGCCACCCATGGTGAACACAAAGATAAAGCCCACCGCAAACAGCATGGGGGTCTCAAACGTCATGGAGCCCTGCCACATGGTGGCAATCCAGTTGAAGATCTTCACAGCGGTAGGCACCGCAATCAGCATGGTGGCGTACATGAAGAACAACTGGCCAGTCACCGGCATGCCGGTGGTGAACATGTGGTGCGCCCACACAATGAAGGACAAAATGGCAATAGAGGAAGTGGCGTACACCATAGAGGCGTAGCCAAACAATTTCTTGCGCGCAAAAGCGGGCACGATCTGGCTGATGATGCCAAACGCCGGCAAGATCATGATGTACACCTCGGGGTGACCAAAGAACCAGAAAATGTGCTGGTACATCACAGGGTCACCACCGCCAGCGGGGTTGAAGAAGCTGGTGCCAAAGTGGCGGTCCGTCAGCGTCATGGTGATGGCACCGGCCAACACGGGCATCACAGCGATCAGCAAGTAAGCAGTGATCAACCAAGTCCAGCAGAACATGGGCATCTTCATCAGCGTCATGCCAGGAGCACGCATGTTCAAGATGGTCACGATGATGTTGATCGAACCCATGATGGAGGAAGCACCCAAGATGTGCATGGCAAAAATACCAGCGTCCATGCTGGGGCCCATTTGCAGGGTCAGCGGTGCGTACAGCGTCCAGCCAGCAGAGGGTGCGCCGCCCGGCATCAAGAAGCTGCCCATGAGTATTAGACCGGCGGGAATCATCAGCCAAAAGCTGAAGTTATTCATCCGCGCAAATGCCATGTCAGATGCGCCAATTTGCAAGGGAATCATCCAATTCGCAAAGCCCACAAAGCCCGGCATGATGGCGCCAAACACCATGATAAGACCGTGCATGGTGGTCAGCGAGTTAAACAACTCAGGGTTCACCAACTGCAAACCGGGCTGAAACAGCTCCGCACGAATACCCAAAGCCAAAATACCACCAAATATCAACATGCTGAAACTAAACAGCAAGTACAAAGTGCCAATGTCTTTGTGGTTGGTCGCAAACACCCAACGCCGCCAGCCGGTGGGGGCGTGGTGGTGGTCGTCATGGGCGTGATCGTG
>JBIIYT010000324.1:0-3459 GCA_044346675.1 Rhodoferax sp.
TACTTTATGGAATACTATGTGGAAGAATATAAATCTATTTGTGACTTATATGGATGTAATCTGCCATGCAGACTGAAACCACACAACCGCTTCCCCTCGCTGGAGTGCGCGTCGTCGAATTCACCCACATGGTGATGGGCCCCACCTGCGGCATGACGCTCGGTGACTTGGGTGCCGAAGTCATCAAGGTCGAGCCACTGGCAGGCGATAGCACCCGCAAGCTCTTGGGCAGCGGCGCGGGCTTCTACCCGCTGTTTAACCGCAACAAGAAAAGCATTGCTGTCGACCTGAAATGCGCAGCAGGCCGCGAGATTGTGCTCAAGCTCATTGCCACCGCAGACATCGTGAGCGAGAATTTCAAAACCGAGACCATGCAAAAGCTGGGGCTGGACTACGCCACGCTGTCCAAGCTGGATGAGCGCCTCATCTATGTGAGCCACAAAGGTTTTTTGCCCGGCCCGTACGACCACCGCACCGCGCTGGACGAAGTAGTGCAGATGATGGGCGGCCTGGCCTACATGACCGGCCGCCCCGGCGACCCACTGCGCGCAGGCTCTAGCGTGAACGACATCATGGGCGGCATCTTTGGCGCGGTGGGCGCTATGGCTGCGCTCATGCAGCGCCAACAAACGGGCAAAGGCCAAGAGGTGCAGAGCGCGCTGTTTGAGAACAACATCTTTTTAGTGGCCCAGCACATGATGCAGTTCGCCGTGACCGGCAAGGCCGCTGCGCCCATGCCCGAGCGCATCTCGCCCTGGGGCATTTACGACGTGTTCAGCGTGAAAGACGGTGAGCAAATTTTCCTAGCCGTGGTGGGTGACGGACAGTGGAAGACCTTTTGCGAGGCTTTTGGCTACGCCGACCTGTTTGCCGACCCGCGCGTGACCACCAACAACGACCGGGTGTTGGCCCGCGACTGGCTCATCCCCGAGCTGCGCAAGCGCTTGGCCCAGTTCAGCCGCACCGAGTTGTCGCAGCGCTTTGAGCAAGTGGGTCTGCCCTTTGCCCCCATCACCGATCCACAGCATTTGTTTGACGACCCGCACCTGCAAGCCACCGGCGGACTGGCACCCATGGATCTGCCCGATGGCCGCAAGACGCAGGTGCCTTTGTTGCCATTGACCTTGGGTGGTGAGCGCTTAGGGTTGCGCCTAGACCCGCCCAAGCTGGGAGAGCACACCGATGCACTGCTGCAAAGCCTAGGCTACACCACAGACGAAGTGGATGCACTCCACGCCCAAGGCATAGTGCTATGAAAACAGGAGCAGTTTGCGCATATTCCACCAGCGGCGAAGTTCTGAGTGGCAGTGCGGTCTGCGTAGGTAAAGGAGGAGCCCGCAAAGCGGGCGGGGGACACGCAGCAGACCGCTCTGCCAATCAGACCTCTAGGCGGTAGCCATGGACAAACTCAAACAACTAGAGTCCTTCGTTTCCGTCGCAGCACGCGGCAGCCTCACCGCCGCTGCCAATGCCGAAGGCGTGGCCCCAGCCATCATGGGCCGCAGGCTGGACGCCCTGGAAGAGCGCCTGGGCGTGAAGCTCTTGCTGCGCACCACACGGCGCATCACTCTCACGCACGAAGGCAGCGCGTTTTTGGAAGACTGCCAGCGCATCTTGGCCGATGTAGCCAATGCCGAAGCCAGCGTGAGCGCAGGTGGAGTTAAGGCCAGTGGTCACCTGCGCATCACCGCGCCTGCCGGTTTTGGCCGCCGTCATGTGGCGCCGCTCACGCCTAAGTTTCGCTCGCTGCACCCAGACGTCACCCTCTCGCTCAACCTGAGCGACCGCGTGGTGGACATCGCTACCGAAGGCTTTGACTGCGCAGTACGTGTGGGCGATATGCCCGACTCTTCGCTGGTGAGCGTGCGCATGGCTGACAACCGCCGCTTGTGTGTGGCCACACCCGCTTATCTGGCGCGCCACGGCACCCCGCGTACCCCGGCAGATTTGGCTAGGTTCGACTGCTTAGCGCTCTCAAGCGATGCATCGCAAACGCGGGGCTGGGCCTTCAAGCCGCCTTCCAATGCAAGCAACGCGGGGGAGGTGTTTTACCTCAAGCCCACGGGCCCATTGGATTGCTCTGATGGCCAAGTCCTGCACCAATGGTGCCTTGCAGGCTTGGGGCTAGCGTGGCGCAGTACGTGGGAGGTGGAAGCAGAGATTGCTGCGGGCACACTGGTCGCGGTGTTGGAAGACTACGCCGCTCCACCCAATGGCATTTATGCCGTATTTCCCCAGCGCAAACATTTGCCGCTGCGCGTGCGGCTGTGGATTGACTTTCTCAAACAACAATTCAGCACACCAGGGTTTTGGCGGGGCCAGCAAGTTGGCCCTTAGACAGCCTTCATTGGTCCCTGCTTTATGCCTACAATCGTCCCATATGCCTGCAAATAGCCAACGCGCCATGATTTTGCAGTGTTCTTCTTCACACCCTAAAGGGATACTTTTGGCTTGGAATAGTGCTTTGCTCGCGCGCTGGGTGGTACGTGCCTTCAGCGTATGTCTTGCCCTGAACTTCTTAACAGCTTGCTCAGTGCGCCAGCTGGTGGTGCAAGGGGTTGCCAATGAGCTAGCAGGACAAGCTAACCAAACCGAAGATGATTTGGTGTTGGCGCGCGAGGCCAGTGCGTTTTACCTCAAGTTATCCGAGTCAGTCCTGAAGGAGACACCCTCAAACCTGAAGTTGGCCGAGGCGGTGAGTGGCGGGTTTACTCAGTATGCTTTTGCGTTTGTCGCCCAAGATGCTGATCGCATCGAGTCCAAAGACGTTAAGGCCGCACAAAAGCTGCGTGAGCGCGCGGCCCGTCTTTACCTGCGAGCGTACCGCCATGGTATGGCTGCGCTAGAGGCAACCACCCCGGGTTTCGCTAAGTCGCTGGCCGATGCCAACCCCAACAATTGGCCGAAGCTCACTCCAGCCCAAGTAGGTGTTGCGTATTGGACTGCGGCCGCGTGGGGGGGACATATTTCCTTGTCGAAAGACAGCCCTGATACCGTGGCGGACTTGCCCCAGGCCATTCGGCTGGCCACTTTGGCCTACAAGTTACAACCCAGCCACGCACAAGGCGCACTGGCGAGTTTGATGGGTACTTTTGAAGCTGCCCGGCCCGGTGGCTCTGTTCGCCAAGCAGCCGCTTACTTTGATGAGGCGATTGCTTTGGGGCAAGAAAAAAGCGCAGGTGCCTTTTTAGCCAAAGCAGAAGGCGTCGCGCTTCCCGCTAACGACCGCGTTGCATTTGAAGCCTTGTTGCAACAAGCCCTGAAAGCCAGTGATGCCCGACGCGACTTATCCAACGAGGTGATGCGTGAGCGGGCACAATGGCTGCTTGATAATGCTGATGACCTGTTTTGACCTAAAGTTTTCTATGCGCACTCTCCGCACCCTTGCAAAAAACCTCACCTTCTCTTTCTTGCTGCTCAGCGTATTAGCGCTCGGCGCAGGAAACACCTGGGCCAACA
>JBIIYT010000325.1:0-3447 GCA_044346675.1 Rhodoferax sp.
TTGGGCGGCTCCTGCCAACGCCTACAGCATGCCCCTCTCCCCGGAAGGCACTGGCTTGGTAGTGCGCGCACAAGCCTATAGAGTTTCCTTGGGCGTCATTGGCAGCGGCTTGTTTTGGCTGGTTGGTGCACTGAGCTTGATGACTGCTTGGATGTTGATTGCCAACTGGCGCCATTCCCGCAGGCGGCTGCAGGCCCAGCAGGCTCTGCTGTCGGAAACCAATTTCCGCAGGGCGATGGAAAACTCCATACTCACCGGCATGCGCGCCATGGATTTGCAAGGACGCATTACCTATGTCAATGCCGCGTTTTGTCAAATGACGGGCTGGAGCGAGTCTGAGTTAGTGGGATGCACTGCGCCCTTCCCCTATTGGCCCGAAGCTGATCGTGCGCAGCTCACGGTGCTCTTTGAGGAGGAATTGGCAGGCAAGACCACTGCCAGCGGCGTGCAAGTGCGCGTTATGCGGCGAGACCAAAGTATGTTTGAAGCACGCCTCTATGTCTCGCCCCTGATTGATGCGCGAGGTATCCAAACAGGATGGATGACGTCGATGACCGACATCACCGAACCCAACCGTATACGTGAACAGCTAAGTGCATCACACCAGCGCTTCACCACCGTACTGGAGGCCTTGGATGCATCTATCTCCGTGGCGCCCCTGGGAGGCATAGAGCTGCTATTTGCCAACAAAATGTACCGCCAGTGGTTTGGCACGCAAGGCAATGGGCACCTGCAACTGGTGGCTGAAGCGGGCGTCCACCCTACTCCGCTCAATGATGAGTCCCGCGACAACGTGGACTCGTTTGCGGGCTTGCCTACGACGATGCTGCCAGAAACCGAGGCCGAAAGCACCGAGATATTTATCCCCGCGCTGGGCAAGTGGCTGGAGGTGCGCACCCGCTACTTAAGCTGGGTGGACGGTCGCATTGCCCAAATGGTGATTGCCACCGACATCACGGCACGCCGCCTCTCTGAAGAACAAGCCGCCACCCAAGTAGAGCGGGCCCAAACGGCAAGCCGCCTCATTACCATGGGCGAGATGGCATCTAGCGTGGCACATGAGCTCAACCAGCCCCTGACTGCCATTAACAACTATTGCAACGGCATGGTCTCGCGTATCAAGGCACAACAGATCTCTGAACCCGATTTGCTGGAGGTGCTGGAAAAAACTGCCAAGCAGGCCCAACGCGCGGGGCAAATCATTCAGCGCATCCGCTCCTTTGTGAAGCGAAGCAAGCCTAACCGCACCCCTGCTGAGGTAGCGTTAATGGTGACCGAGGCACTAGAGCTGGCCGAGCTGGAGCTACGCCGCTTCAACGTGCGCCTGAACCACTATGTGGCTGCCCGCTTGCCTACGCTAATGGTAGATCCTATATTGATAGAGCAAGTGCTGGTCAACCTGCTGCGCAATGCTGCCGAGTCGATAGATATTGCCCAGCGCCAGACCTCTCAACGCATGGTGGAGTTACGGGTGGTGCCTAGGCGGGTGGATGACAAGCCGGTGGTGGAATTTTCTGTGCAAGACACAGGCAAGGGTTTGGCCCCCGAGGTCATGGCACGCTTGTACGAGACGTTTTATTCCACCAAGGCCGACGGCATGGGCATTGGCCTGAGTTTGTGTCGCTCTATCGTCGAATCTCACCTAGGCCGAATGAAGGCAGAGAACATCTACAATGGCGATGAAGTGACAGGTTGCAGATTTTCCTTCTGGTTACCCCTGTCTCAAGATTAAAACCCTGGACCTTTTATTCAATGAGTTTGATTCCCAAAAGAGGTACGGTCTACGTTGTGGACGATGATGAAGCCGTGTGCGATTCGCTGCAATGGCTGCTTGAAGGCAAAGATTACCGAGTACGTTGCTTCGAATCTGCGGAGTCATTTCTCACCCGCTACGATCCGCGCGAAGTGGCATGTCTTATAGTTGATGTGCGCATGGGGGGCATGACCGGGCTGGAGTTGCAAAACCGCTTGATTGAGAATCGATCTCCGCTACCCATCGTGTTTATTACCGGCCACGGTGATGTACCCATGGCAGTCGACTCCATGAAAAAAGGCGCCATGGACTTTATCCAAAAGCCATTCAAAGAAGACCAGTTGGCAAGCCTAGTGGAACGCATGCTAGAGCAAGCTAAAGACACCTTTGCCGAGCAAGAGCTCACCGCCAGCCGCGAAGCGCTTCTTTCGAAACTGACTTTGCGAGAAACGCAGGTTCTCGAGCGCATTGTGGCAGGCCGCTTAAACAAGCAAATCGCCGATGACCTCAACATCAGCATCAAGACCGTAGAGGCACACCGGGCCAATATTATGGAAAAGCTTAGCGCCAACACCGTGGCTGATTTGCTTAAATTAGCCTTGGGTCAAAACGCTCCCAAAGTTTAAGATGCACACGCCCATTTCGCTATCCATTTAATAGCTGATAACGCCTGTAGATTCAAGACTACGGGCGTTTTTCTTCATAAGACCCATGACAAACCCAACCACCGCCCAAATCATTGATGGCAATGCCCTGGCCGCAAAACTGCGCGCCGACGTAACCCTGCGCACCAACGCGCTCAAGGCCCGCGGCATCACCCCCGGCTTGGCCGTGGTGCTGGTGGGTGACAACCCCGCCTCTCAGGTGTATGTGCGCAACAAGGTAAAAGCCTGCACCGACAGCGGTTTGCACTCGGTGCTGGAGCGCTACAGCGCCACCATGCCAGAGGCCGAACTGCTGCAACGCATTGCCACCCTCAATGCCGACCCTAGCATCCACGGCATCTTGGTGCAACTACCCTTGCCCGCGCACATTGATGCCCACAAGGTGATAGAAGCCATTTCGCCCGCCAAAGATGTAGACGGCTTTCACGCAGCCAGTGCGGGTGCGCTGATGGTGGGCCAAAGCGGCTTTTGGCCCTGCACACCCTACGGCTGCATGAAGATGATCGAATCTATTGGCTACAACTTGCGCGGCAAACATGCGGTGGTCATTGGGCGCAGCAATATCGTGGGCAAACCCATGGCCATGATGTTGCTGCAACAAAACGCCACCGTCACCATTTGCCACAGCGCCACGCCCAACCTCAAAGCCATGACCTTGCAGGCCGATGTGATCGTGGCCGCCGTAGGCAAGCGCAATGTGCTCACCGCAGACATGGTCAAACCCGGTGCCGTGGTCATTGACGTGGGCATGAACCGCAACGATGAGGGCAAACTGTGCGGCGATGTGGACTTTGCTGGCGTGAGCCAGGTGGCCGGCTTCATTACCCCCGTGCCTGGCGGCGTGGGCCCCATGACCATCACCATGCTCTTGGTCAACACCCTAGAAGCCGCAGAACTGGCAGTGGAACAGGCCATAGGACAAAGCGCATGAACCCCTTGCTCCAGTTTGGCGCACTGCCACTGTTCGACCAGATCCGACCAGAACACGTAGCCCACGCCATAGACACTCTCTTAGCAAATGCCGATGCC
>JBIIYT010000420.1:0-2630 GCA_044346675.1 Rhodoferax sp.
TGCTGGTGACCTTGCCCTTGTCGTCCGTGGTCACCACGTTGTTGACCACCACTGCCACGTTAATGCGTTTAACCACGCCAGTGGCACCCTTGACCACGCGGATGGTCTTATCCACCTCGTAGTTGGTAATGGATTCGCGCTTGCCCCCGGCAGCAGCGCCCGCAGCTGGCGCCCCCTGCCCAGCAGCCCCCAGCGCCTGGGCTTGGCCGTTAATCGGAGCAGAAGGCTGTGCCGGGGGTTGATTGGTGGTGGCGCCAGGTACGCCGGCGGGCGCACCAGATGCCGCGCCATTGGTGCTCTCCACCACTTGCTGGCTACGAATCGTCGTGGAGTCAGGGGTTTGGTTGGGCTTGTGCGACTCGGTGGTGGACTCGGTTTGTGAAAAGTCCACCTCGGCCGTGACTTGGGCTTTCACGTTTTGCGGCCCCGCAATCGGCTCCAAAATATCTAAAATCCGGCGCCGGTAGAGTTGCTCAATCTGTTGGGCGTACTGCAACTGCTCGGCATCGGCACCGCCAGGGTTGGCGCCAGCGCTTGCCGAAGACAACAACTTGCCCGTGTCGTCCAACACACTCACCGCCGATGGACTCATTTCTGGCACGCTAGACGCCACCAAGTGCACAATGCCTGCGAGCTGGGTACGGTCCAGCGTGCGCCCGGGGTGCAAGCTGAGCAAAATAGAGGCGGAGGGTTTTTGCTGCTCCCGGAAAAACCCGTTTTGGTTGGGCAACGCCAAATGCACGCGCGCATTTTGTACGGATGACAGGGCTTGGATAGAACGGGTCAGCTCACCTTCGAGCCCCCGCTGAAAGGTCAGCCGCTCTTGAAACTGGGTCATACCAAAGCGGTTGGACTCCATCATCTCAAAACCACTCACCGAACCTTTGGGCAAACCCAGCGAGGCCAGCTTGAGCCGTACGTCGTGCACCCGATCCGCCGGAACCATGATGGCGCCACCACCTTCGGAGTGTTTGTAAGGCACATTGAGTGTGGCAAGCTGGGCAATCACCGCGCCGCCGTCTTTGTCGGCCAAGTTGGAATACAACACCCGCCATTCGGCTTGGCGGCCCATGACCAGCCCAATGATGCCAATAGCCACAAATAGCACGACCCCCACCGCCAAGCGCAAGCGCTGGCCCTGGTCTAGGCCTGCCGCACGCTGGGCAAGGGTTGGATTCACAGGAACAGTAGCAACTGCAGACATCTATTTTTCCAATGCTGTGGGGGCGCCCATCGCCTCCCCAATGAAGCTGATTATTCGGGCCACCTCCAAAAACATTAGGGTAATAAGCACTTGCTTTACCCACCAATTCAAAATAATACCGATTTCAGCCCAGCTATAGCATTGGTCAACCCTGATTGTTAAAGGGAGGACCTCACTATGGACTTCAAGCTCACCCCCGTTTCCATGCCCACTTCGGTGCGGCCCAACCTCGGCGTGCGACCTGCCGGCGTCAACCCGGCTGAGGGCGGCGCGGGTGGCTTTTCCGGCGCACTCAAAAGTGCGCTCAATTCGGTGAGTGCCGCGCAAAACGAGTCGGGGCGACTGCAGCGCGAAGTGCAAATGGAGAACCCCAAAGTCAGCCTAGAAGAGACCATGGTGGCCATTCAAAAAGCGCAAATTGGCTTTCAATCCGCACTGCATGTGAGAAACCGCATGGTGCAGGCTTACACTGACATCATGAATATGCAAGTTTGAGGCGTTAAATCAGCACAAACCCGGCTTTCCGATTGCGCAAGCAGCTATAGAATAAGTAGCAAATTTCTGACTGAAAGAGAGAGTATTGTGAAAGCTGTCATCCTGGCCGGTGGTCTTGGTACCCGTATCTCAGAAGAAACCCACCTCAAGCCCAAGCCCATGGTGGAAGTGGGGGGCATGCCCATCTTGTGGCACATCATGAAGATCTATTCCCACCACGGCATCAACGACTTTGTGGTGTGCTGCGGCTACAAGGGCTACATCATCAAAGAGTATTTCGCCAACTACTTTCTGCACATGACCGATGTGACGTTCGACTTAGCCAACAACAACATGAAAGTCCACCACCGCAGCGCAGAGCCGTGGAAAGTGACGCTGGTGGACACCGGCGTAGACACCATGACCGGCGGGCGCCTCAAGCGCGTGGCCGACCACATTGACGACGACGAACCCTTTTGCATGACCTATGGCGACGGGGTGAGCAATGTGGACATAGCGGCCAGCGTGGCATTCCACAAAGCCCACGGCCTGCAGGCCACACTCACCGCCACCTACCCCCCAGGGCGCTTTGGTGCGTTGGACCTTCAGGGCGACAAGGTCGCCTCGTTCAAAGAAAAGCCCAAAGGCGACGGCGGCATGATCAACGGCGGCTTTTTTGTACTCTCGCCCAAAGTGCTCAAGCTCATCGAAGGCGATAGCACCGTGTGGGAACAAAAACCCCTAGAGCGCTTGGCTGAGAGCGGCCAACTAGCAGCCTTCCAACACCACGGCTTTTGGCAGCCTATGGACACCTTGCGCGACCGCACCTATTTGGAAGACCTGTGGGCCAGCGGCAAAGCCCCATGGAAGGTGTGGCAATGAAGCCAGCGTTTTGGCGGGATAAGCGCGTATTCCTCACCGGGCACACCGGCTTTAAGGGCAGCTGGGCCTC
>JBIIYT010000326.1:0-3430 GCA_044346675.1 Rhodoferax sp.
CGGGCGCTCTTGTGCGATGAGCTCGCGCGTCAAGCGCACCGTCTCGTCTGGCAGGTAGCGGTCATCCTTGCTGACCAAACGCAGCAACTGCCCGCGCACGCCACCTGTTAAGTTGACTGCCTGAAAGCAAGCCTCTATACCGTCCCGCAGGCCCTGCCCCAAATCCGCTCCGTTGCTACCCGATAAGGAGGCAACTTGCCCCACCGTCAAGGTTTTCCCTGCCGCTGCGCTCCACGGCGATGCGGCCAGCGCTGCAAAAGTGCACAGCGCCTGGCGCCGGGTTGTAAAGTGTGTGGTGGTGGCTTGCATTGTCTTGTCTCTTGCTTATTTGTCTTGCCGCCCTGGTCAGATCACGTTGTTGTTGTATTCCTTTAATTAAGCTGGTTTGCATTGATCCCAAACCGCAGTGCTCCCCAGTGCTTGTCCCCCACTCTTAGAGGGAACGACAGGTCAGAAACGACATCGCCGTTGTCTCTAAGGTAGGTGACCATGAGGTAAGCCTGAGTTCGGTTTTTTACCGCCTTTTGGGAGGCTGCGTCGGTCATCTTTCGTTTATCACGGCTGTATTTCAGGTCGGTCTCGTAGTCCCCCGTCGGGGCTTGTGAATACATCGCGTTGTGGGCGGGCACATAACCATTCACGTCCAGCGCATTGCAGTAAAAGAGCACGCCTAGGTCTTGCAATATGTCGTCAAACTTCGGCGTCATCACCCGGGCAAACTCTTGGTCATAGCGGGTTCTGAACTTGGGAGGGTCCGTGTGGGCAATGGGCTCGTATTGGGTGTCAAACACCTCCACCCCCCTGCGGTGCAGCGCCTCCAGCGCCTCTTCAATGTGTCGGTGAAATTGCGTGCCCTTTTGAATGACCGCGTCCAAGTGGTCGCCAATGGCCACGTTCAGTGCATTAGACTGCATTGCCTCCGCACGGTCCGAAAGTTCCACCACACCTTGCACTGCGGCCTCACTGTCGGCATTGATCTGGTGGCTTAGCGCATCTATCTGAGCGGAGATTTCTGATGCTTTGCTATTGGCGCGCTCCACGGCATGCACCGCTTCGTCAATGCTCACCGCGGCACGGTGAATCGACTCGAAATTTCCCACCTGCTGCACCAAAATGTCTGCCACCTGGCGCACGTCGCCATCCGCCTGGTGAATGCGTTCTAGCATGTGCGACATTCTGGAGTCTGCCGTGGCCATGCTACTGACCACCACAGTGACGGTGCCATCAATCGACGTAATGGACTTGTTGACCTGGTCTGCCAGCTTCTTCACTTCACCTGCCACCACAGCGAATCCCCGCCCCGCAGGCCCGGCACGCGCGGCCTCTATGGATGCGTTCAAAGACAGCAGTCGCGTCTGGCGCGCTACGTCGGCCACCAGCCGCATTACCGCCTCGATGTCTCTGGTTTTTTGCCGCAAGTTGCGCATGTCGACAGCAATATCGTCTACCTCGCTGCGCAACTCCCGAATAAATTCGGCCGTGGCGCTGAGTTGCTTGGAGGTGACAAGGCTTTCTCGCAAGTTGTTTGCGCTAAGTTCTTCTATCACTGCACTTTGGTGGCTTACATCTGCAATCAGACCGGATGCCAATTGCTGCTGCACCAGCGCTGAGGCCGAAAGCTGCATTTGGCTGGTAGCACATTCGGCATTGGCCTTCAGAGACTTGGTGAGTACTGCGCAACGCACCGCAATCCAGATCGCCGCAGCGCGCACCAGTCTGACGACTGGCTTCAAATTGCTGTCCGGTCCAAAACGGCCAAACATGCTAGCTACCTAAAGGCTTAACAAGCGCAGCGTATTTGTCGCGCCAGGGGTGCCAAATGGCATGCCCGCCACAATGGCAACGGTGCGCGCCAATGCGTCAGGGCACAGCGCGTTCACTGCAGCCGTTGCCAAGCGCACCATGTCATCCACGTCTGCGGCGTCGGGCGATACCATTGGGCGCACCCCCCATACCAGTGCCAGCTTGCGCGCAGTGTTGACGCTAGGCGTGAGCCCAATCAGCGGCACATGCGGGCGTTCATGGGCTATGCGCAAAGCACTGGCACCCGAGGTGGTGTAGGTCACGGTTGCGGCCAAGGGAACGGTCTGCGCGACCACGCGCACGGCTGCACCAATGGCGTCGGTGGCGGTAGGTTCGGTGCGGGAGACTACGGTGCTCATTTGGCGCTGCTGGCGCGGGTCGGACTCCACCCGCTCAATGATGCGCGCCATCATGCGCACTGCTTCGAGCGGGTAGCGCCCTGATGCGGATTCGGCCGACAGCATGACCGCGTCCACCCCGTCGTACACGGCAGTGGCCACATCCGATGCTTCGGCCCGGGTGGGTGAGGGGCTCTCTATCATGGACTCCAGCATTTGCGTGGCCACGATGACGGGCTTGCCCATCTCGCGCGCTAGCTGGGTAATGCGCCGCTGCACGCCGGGCACGTCTTCAGGGGGTAGCTCCACGCCCAGGTCGCCACGGGCAATCATCACCGCGTCTGATGCTTCCAATATGGCCTCTAGCCGATCTACGGCAGAGGGCTTTTCTATTTTTGCGATCAAACCAGCGCGCCCCTGCACCAGTTCACGTAGTTGCACCACATCGGCTTCGGTTTGCACAAAGCTCAGCGCAATCCAGTCGACCCCCAATGCCAGGCCAAATGCCAGGTCTTCTAGGTCTTTGGTGGTGAGCGCGGGCATGGGTAGCACGCTGTCGGGCAAGTTCAGGCCCTTGCGCTCTTGCAAGCGGCCTGCGGTTTCGCTGCGCACACGCACGTGAACCCCATTGGTGCTCAGGACGGTAAAGCGGAGCTTGCCGTCGTCTACCAGCAATTGATGCCCTACTGCCAGTGCTTGAAAAATTTCTGGGTGAGGCACGGGCACTGGGTCTGCATGCAGGGTTTGCTGTGCACCGCACACCAGCACCAGCTCACTGCCCTCTTGCAGCACGATGGGTGCCACCAAACGCCCCACGCGCAATTTGGGGCCTTGCAAATCCTGCAGCGCACCAAGAGGGCGGCCCACTTTTTTCTCGGCATCACGCACCCATTGCAGGCGCTGCTGGTGGTCCGCATGGGTGCCGTGGCTAAAGTTCAGCCGAAATACATCTACGCCGGAGCGGGCCAGATCGCATACGTCGTCAAGACCACGGCTTGCGGGGCCTAGGGTGGCGACTATTTTGGTGCCGCGCCAAGGGCGCGTGGGCAAGTATTGCGCGGGCGCAGTGGGGAGCACAGGGGCAGACATCGTAGTTTCCATTAATAGATCAGCAGGGCACGAAAGTCGTTGACGTTCGTGCGGGTAGGGCCGGTGGTGATCAGGTCACCTAGGGCGGATAAAAATGCGTAGGCGTCGTTGTTACTTAGCAGCGCACTGGGGTTCAGGCCTAAGCGGCCAGCGCGGCGCAATGATTCGGGGTCGATATAGCCGCCGGCGTTGTCTTCCAC
>JBIIYT010000328.1:0-3420 GCA_044346675.1 Rhodoferax sp.
AATTGGCAAAACCGCGAGCAACTCACTGCGTTGTGTCGCAGTATCAAAAAATTGCGAGCCGACTTGCTCATTTGTGTGGACCACGAAGGCGGGCGCGTGCAGCGTTTCAAGACTGACGGTTTTACCCACCTGCCGCCTATGCGTGCTTTGGGTGATATGTGGGCGGCCGCGCCTAGCAGCACCTTGGCTGCGAAGAAAGCCGGTCCGCTAGACGCCACCAATGCCGCTACTGCGTGTGGCTACGTGCTGGGGGCCGAACTGCGCGCCTGCGGCGTGGACCTGAGCTTTACCCCGGTGCTGGACTTGGATTATGGTGAGAGCAGCGTCATTGGCGACCGCGCTTTTGCGCGCGACCCCCGCGTGGTGAGCCTGTTGGCCAAGAGCCTGATGCAGGGTCTGCTGCAAAGCGGCATGGCCAACTGTGGCAAACATTTTCCTGGCCACGGTTTTGTGAAGGCCGACTCGCACACCGACATTCCCGTGGACAAGCGCACCCTCAAGGCCATATTGGCGGATGACGCTGCGCCCTACCGGTGGTTGAACACCAGTATCACCAGCGTGATGCCCGCGCATGTGATTTACCCCAAAGTAGATGCGCGGCCTGCGGGTTTTTCATCGAAGTGGCTGAACGACATTTTGCGCGGCCAGCTTGGCTTTGGCGGTGCCATTTTTAGCGACGACTTGTCTATGGCTGGTGCCCGCTTGATTGATGGGAAAGAGGTGAGCTACACCCAAGCTGCGGTGACCGCCCTGAATGCGGGCTGCGACATGGTGCTGCTGTGCAACCAGTCGCTGCCCAATAGCCAAGGCGGAGGGCGTGCGGTAGATGAACTCATTGCAGGCTTGACCGAAGCGCAGCTTAAAGGCGACTGGCAGCCCTTAGATGCCAGTGAAGACCGTCGCCTAGCCCTTGTGCTGAATACCCCAGCACCCGAGTGGGATGCGCTGATGGTGCAACCGCAGTACATGCATGCGCTGGACTGGATTGCCTGAAACTCCAATGACGGGGCGCGATTATGGCGAACGGTGCAAACGCGGTGCGGACAGGGCTACGATTTGGTCTTGCGTTGCCGCATCCACCTGGGGGTGGCGAGCAAGTAGTTTGGCCGTGGTCAAGAGCGTGCGCAGTTGCTGCAAGTCTTTCACTGTAGGGGCCACCTTGATTTGAGCCAAGGCTGCCTGGCTATTGCCCCCTTGTACCAAGGCCAACACCTTGGACGCCCAAATGCTTTGACGAGACATGTTTGACTTTCTAAAAATTGTTCTGCAGGCCATTCTATGAAATCACGTTCAACAACGGGCGGACTCGTTTACTCCACCGACACTGGGCGCATGTGCCCGGGGTGCCGTCAGGCCTTAGCTTCGTGTACTTGTGGCAAGGTCGCTGCGGTGCTGGCACCTGACTCGGTAGTGCGCGTATCGCGCGAAACCAAGGGCCGTGCAGGCAAGGGGGTTACGGTAGTGCGGGGTGTGCCGCTAGACCCGGTGGCGCTAGTGGCCTTGGGCAAGCAGCTCAAAGCTGCTTGCGGCTCAGGGGGGACGGTGAAAGACGGCACCATTGAAGTGCAGGGCGACCACTGCGAGCGCGTCATAGAGGCGCTCAAGGCCCAAGGCTTTGTGGTCAAGCGCTCGGGCGGTTAAGTAATTCAGCAGTTACTGCACTAAACGAACGGTGAGTGGCAATTTCAAGGCTTTGCCCTGAAAGCCGCACGCTGCGCCCCACAAGCAGTACACCACATGCAACACCCCTAGGGCTGCGAACACGATGAACGGGCCGATTAAGGTGAAAACCAAAGAAAATCCAAGAATAAAGCCCACCAAGATGGTGATAGACCAGTTGAGCGCTTCTTTGGCGTGGGTTTGAACGAAGCCGTCATTTTTCTGGGTCAGGTAAAAGAACAGGCTAGGAATAAACCAAAGAAAAAGGGTGCCAAGCCAAGTCAGCAGCGCCATATTTTTGGAATCGGTTGCGATTGGTGCGGAAACCTCTGTGCTCATAGCTCTATCTCTCCTAAAAAAGGCAATAGTACACACCATGGCCCACATAGGGCAGCTATCGGGCGATGCTGATTTTGCATGGATACTGTGCGTCCCACAAGGGTGCGCCTGTTGTTTCCAAATGGCTCAAATACACCCGTACTTCAAATTCTAGCTGGTGGTAGGCTGGCTCCATGTAGGTGCACAGTTGGTAGAAGGCTTTGTCGTGCTGGCGCTCGCGCAGGTGCGCCAGTTCGTGGACTACGATCATTTTCAAAAATTCGGCGGGGGTGTCTTTGAACAGGCTTGCCACTCTGATTTCCCGCTTAGCCTTGAGCTTGGAGCCCTGCACGCGCGAGACGGTGGTGTGGGTGCCCAGTGCGTGTTGCACCACATGCAGTTTGCTGTCAAAGGCGACTTTGCTTAAGGGCTCAGCGCCGCGCAGGTGTTCTTGTTTGAGGGCCTGTACATAGTCGTACAGGGCACGGTCGGTGCGCACTGTGTGTGCTTTGGGGTAGCGCTTGCTCAGCCAGGCTCCCAAACCGGGCCCGTTCATCAGGGCAGTTACCTGGGCCAAGGTTTCTGCGGGGTAGCCTTGCAGATAGGGCAAGGGCGGGGCGGCGGTAGGGCTCAAACTTCCAGGTTATCAATCAAGCGCGTAGCGCCCAGCCGCGCTGCGGCCAGTACCACCATGGCATCTCCAGTGCGGGGTGCTTGCAAATCAGCCTGGCGGCGCACGGCCACGTAGTCGGGCTTCCAGCCCGCGCTGCTTAAGGTCTGCATGGCTTGGGCTTCTAAGCGGGCAATGTCGCTGGGGGTGGTGGCTTGGCCCGCGCGCAGGGCGGCCACCACCGTTTTCAAGGTGGCTGAGAGCTGCACGGCCTGTTCGCGCTGGGCAGCACTTAAGTAGCCGTTGCGCGACGACAGCGCCAGCCCAGCCTCATTGCGCTGGGTTTCACCGCCCACAATCTCTACGGGCAGCGCAAACTGTTTCACCATATTGCGAATCACCATGAGCTGCTGGTAGTCTTTCTTGCCAAACAGCGCAGTGCGCGCCTGCGTGCACGCCAGCAGCTTGAGCACCACGGTGCATACGCCAATAAAGAAGCCGGGCCTAAAGTGGCCTTCCAATATGTCGGCCAACTCGGACGGGGGCTGCACCTTGAAGGTTTGGGGCTGGGGGTACAGCTCGGCCTCTTTGGGGGCAAATACCAGGTCGCATCCGGCGGCCTCTAGCTGCGCGCAGTCCGCGTCTAGCGTGCGGGGGTAGGTGTCAAAGTCTTCGTGGGGTGCAAACTGCAAGCGGTTTACAAAGATGGTGGATACGGTTACATCACCCAGCGGCTTGGCTTGGCGCACCAGCGCCAAGTGGCCTGCATGCAAGTTGCCCATGGTGGGCACGACGGCAGGGTGGCGGTAGGCGCTTAAGGTCTCGCGCAGCTC
>JBIIYT010000327.1:0-3420 GCA_044346675.1 Rhodoferax sp.
GCGTACCAGTTCAATCATTTGTTCACGAAATTGCGCCGAGTACGGCGGCTTGGGTGTGTGTGGTTTGGACACTTCGGACTCCTTCTGTAGGAACAATAAGGTGTCCGTGAAATGGGGTCAACTCCAGATCGCGAGCAAAGGGTGCTCAACCCCAACGGTACCGTCAAGACCCGGGTGGGGCCAGTGCTCACCGAGGTAGAACGCATTGAATCGGAGAAAAAGAAGACCCAAGAGCTTGAAGAGAAAAATCGTCTAGTCGAAGAAAAGCGGCGCAACCGAAGCTTGCTTGTGCGCTATCCCAACAAGCAAGTGCATGACAAAGAGCGCGCGCAAGCGCTGGCCCAAGTCGCAATAGTTGTCCAGGTGGCAAGCGGCCGACTCGAAGTGTTGGCTCGACAGCGCTCGGCGATCGATGTGGAGCTAGAGTTTTACAAAGGCGATGTAGCCAAAGCACCAGCCTATCTGCGTCGGCAGGTGGAAGAAAATACTCAAAACCAAGCAGCGCAAAAACGTATTATTTCCGAGCAAGATGCCGAGACACGACGGGTCAATATCCGTTTTGACGACGAGTTAGTGCTGTTGCGCCAGCTATGGGCAGAATCCCCCAAATAGCCTGCAGCACAGGCTCCAATCAAACCAACTTGGAACGCAGCAGTTCGTTTACCTGCTGTGGATTGGCCTTGCCCTTGCTGGCTTTCATGATCTGACCGACCAACGCGTTGAGTGCTTTCTCGTTACCCGCCTTGAATTCGGCTACGTTTTTGGCGTTAGCGGCGAGAACTTCGTCAACGATTTTTTCCAGCGCGCCGGTATCGTTCATTTGTTTGAGGCCTTTGGCTTCGATGATCAGGTCAACATCATGGCCCTCGACATTCCAAAGAGATTCGAACACTTGTTTAGCCGCACTATTTGAAATAGTTCCATCTTCAATACGCTTGACTAGTGTGGCCAGTGGAATCGGGCCAACGTGGGAAAACGCAGGAGTGATCTCTGCCGCATTTAGTTTGCGTGAGAGTTCACCCATGATCCAGTTACTCAATAGCTTGGGATTCCCACCTGCGTTGACTGCCACGGTGAAATAGATGGCAGTTGCCTTATTTTGTGTCAGCTGCGCGGCATCGTACTCGCTCAAGCCGTAGTCGGACATAAAACGCGTTGCCATTGCGCGAGGCAATTCGACCATCTCCCCTTTAACTTTCTCGACCCATTGCTCCGAAATACATAGCGGCGGCAGATCCGGATCGGGGAAGTAGCGGTAGTCTGCCGCATCTTCCTTGGTGCGCATGGCACGGGTCTCGCCCGTGTCGGGGTTGAACAGCACGGTGGCTTGCTCAATCGCGTGGCCATCTTCCAGTTGCTCGATCTGCCAGCGCACTTCAAAGTCGATAGCTTGTTGCATGAACTTGAAGCTGTTGAGGTTTTTAATTTCGCGCCGCGTGCCCAGAGGCGAACCGGGTTTGCGCACTGACACATTGGCATCACAGCGAAATGACCCTTCTTGCATATTGCCGTCGCAAATGCCAATCCAAGTGACGATTTTGTGCAGCTCTTTGGCGTAGGCCACCGCCTCGGTGCTTGAGCGCATGTCCGGTTCGGTCACGATTTCCAAGAGTGGTGTACCGGCGCGGTTGAGGTCAATGCCGGTTTGACCCACAAAGTTTTCGTGGAGCGATTTGCCTGCGTCTTCTTCCAAATGGGCGCGAACCAAGCGGACGGACTTTTTTTCTTCGCCCAAGTAAAACTCCACCGCACCACCTTGCACCACGGGGATTTCAAATTGGCTGATCTGGTAGCCCTTGGGCAGGTCGGGGTAAAAGTAGTTTTTGCGCGCAAAAATACTCTTGGGCGCAATGTGCGAGCCTACTGCCAAGCCGAACTGGATAGCGCGTTCAACCGCGCCTTTGTTCATCACCGGCAAGGTGCCGGGCAAGGCTAAATCCACCGCGCAAGCCTGGGTGTTGGGCTCGGCACCAAAGGCAGTGGGCGCGCGGGAAAAAATTTTAGACTGGGTGGATAGCTGGGCGTGGGTCTCGAAGCCGATGATGACTTCATAGCCGTGCACCAGCGGCCCTGTGGGGCGGCCTTGTTGTTGTGCTTCGAATGTGTTCACGGTGTCGCTCATGTCAAAAGCCCTCGGGCTTGGCGGTGTGGAAGTTGGTCGCTTGCTGAAAGCGGTGGGCTGCGTTGAGCAAGCGCGCTTCAGAGAGGTAGTTGCCAATGAGTTGCATGCCCACGGGCATTTCCCCTTCGCCAAACCCGACCGGCACGCTCATGCCCGGCAAGCCCGCTAGTGATGCGGGCAGGGTGTAGATGTCTGCCAAATAGTTGGCCAGCGGGTCAGATGATTTTTCGCCAATTTTCCAGGCCACGGTGGGGGCCACGGGGCCTGCGATCAGATCGCATTGTTTAAAGGCATTTTGAAAGTCATCCGCAATCATGCGTCGGATTTTTTGCGCTTGCAGGTAGTAAGCGTCGTAGTAGCCATGCGAGAGCACGTAGGTGCCGATCATGATGCGGCGTTTTACCTCGTCGCCAAAGCCCTGAGCGCGGGTTTTTTGGTACATGTCGGCCAAGTCGGTGTACTGCTCGGCACGGTAGCCAAACTTCACGCCATCAAAGCGGCTCAAGTTGCTGGACGCCTCGGCCGGCGCAATGATGTAGTACACCGGAATAGCCATCTCGGTGCGTGGCAGGCTGATGGGTACCAGCTTGGCACCTAATTGCTCGTAGGTGCGTAGCGCAGCATCAATAGGAGTGCGTACGTCTGCAGCCAAACCGTCGCTAAAAAATTCTGCTGGAATCCCAATCCGCAGGCCCTCAAGTGAATCGTTCAAGCTGCGCGAAAAGTCCTCGCAAGGCATGTCCAGAGAAGTAGAGTCGCGGTCCAAATCGGGCCCGCACATGGCGCTCAAGAGCAGGGCGCAGTCTTGCGCGCTGCGTGCCATGGGGCCCGCTTGGTCTAGGCTGGAGGCAAAGGCCACCATTCCGTAGCGCGAGGCGCGGCCATAGGTGGGCTTGATGCCGGTGATGCCGCAAAACGATGCGGGTTGGCGAATGGAGCCGCCTGTGTCGGTGCCGGTGGTGGCAGGGGCCAGGCGTGCCGCGACTGCGGCGGCGCTGCCACCCGATGAGCCACCAGGAATACGATGGGTGTCCCATGGGTTGCGCACGGGTGCCACTGCCTCAAGGCCTACGGGTGCGATGGCAGAGTTTTCGTTGCTCGATCCCATAGCAAATTCATCGCAATTGAGCTTGCCCAGCGTCACCGCCCCGGCATGCGCCAGATTGGCTACCACGGTAGCGTCAAACGGAGACTGGTAGCCCCGCAGCATGCGTGAGCCTGCAGTGGTGGGGAAGTCGCGGGTGACGAAGATATCTTTGTGCGCAATCGGCACACCCTCTAAAGGGCCGGCCGTGCCC
>JBIIYT010000041.1:0-11245 GCA_044346675.1 Rhodoferax sp.
GTAGACGAACTGGCCGAAGACGAAGAGGAAAGCACGCAGTCTCAACTCAAAAGCCGCTGGGCTGCACTAGAAAAAGTGGTAGGCGCGCAGCCCCGTGTGGTGAGTGTGGCCGCCGATTTGGTCGCGCACTTTGAAGAGCGCAACAAGGCCCAGTCTGGCAAAGCCATGATGGTGGCCATGAGCCGCGAGATTTGCGTCCACCTGTACAACGAAATTATTAAGCTACGGCCAGACTGGCACAGTGCAGACCCAGAGCAAGGGGCCGTCAAAATCATCATGACCGGTTCCGCCAGCGACAAAGCATTGCTGCGGCCGCATATCTACAGTTCTCAGACTAAGAAGCGGTTGGAGAAACGCTTCAAAGACCCCAATGATGCTTTGCGGCTGGTGATCGTGCGCGATATGTGGCTTACCGGCTTTGACGCGCCATGTGTTCACACCCTGTATGTGGATAAGCCCATGAAGGGGCACAACCTGATGCAGGCCATTGCACGGGTCAACCGCGTATTCAAAGACAAGCAAGGCGGTTTGGTGGTGGACTACATTGGCATTGGCAACGAGTTGCGTTCTGCCATGAAGGAGTACACGCAGTCCAAGGGGCGTGGCCGGCCAACTGTGGATGCTCACGAAGCCTACAGTGTGTTGATGGAAAAGATGGATGTGCTGCGTGCCATGCTGCACGGCTTTGACTACCAAGATTTCATGACCGCAGGCCACCGCCTGCTTGCTGGTGCCGCCAACCATGTGTTGGGCATCAAAGAGGGCAAGAAGAGGTTTGCTGATGTGGCCCTGGCCATGAGCAAAGCATTTACGCTGTGCTGCACCTTGGACGATGCCAAAACTGTCCGTGAAGAAGTTGCCTTCTTGCAGGGCGTCAAAGTCATTCTGACCAAGCGCGACATCACCGCCCAACGGCGCATCGATGAAGTGCGCGAACTGGCTATCCGTCAGATTATTAACTCTGCCGTGGTGTCTGAGCGCGTCGTGGATATTTTTGATGCGGTTGGCTTGGACAAGCCCAACATTGGTTTACTGGATGATGAATTTTTGGCGCAAGTGCGCAGCCTGCCCGAGAAAAACTTGGCGGTGGAATTGTTGGAGCGTCTGCTTGAAGGTGAAATCAAGAGCCGCTTTGCCAGCAACGTAGTGCAAGACAAGAAGTTTTCCGAGATGCTGAGCAATGTCATCACCCGTTACCAGAACCGCTCCATTGAAACCGCGCAGGTGATGGAAGAGCTAGTGGCCATGGCCAAGAAGTTCCGCGAAGAGGCATCACGCGGCGAGACGCTGGGCTTGTCAGAAGACGAAGTGCGCTTTTACGATGCGCTGGCAAACAATGAATCTGCAGTGCGCGAGCTGAGCGACGAGACCTTGAAAAAAATTGCACACGAGCTGACCGAAAACCTGCGCCAAAACCTGAGCGTGGATTGGTCTGAGCGCGAGAGCGTGCGCGCCAAGTTGCGCCTAATGGTCAAGCGCATTTTGCGCAAATACAAGTACCCGCCTGACTTGCAAGATGCCGCGGTAGAGCTGGTGTTGCAGCAGGCGCAGGCCATGGGTGAAAGCTGGAGCGCGTCTGATGCCTGAGTGGGCAATGCTAAGCCCGCATCACCCCATCCAGCGACTTGTCCCACGCATAGCCCGGAAACAGCTTACTTAGCGCTGCGCCGTCAAGCCCTTGGGTCGCCCGCAGCACCTGCGCCAGCACCGCGCGAAAGTCGTGGTGCACCGGCAGGTCGCGCCCCTCATGCAGGTTGGCTTGCGCCAAGCCCGTCCACGTACCGTGCCAGCGGCCACCGTGCACTTTATTGCCCATCAGCCACATGGCGTTGCCGTGGCCGTGGTCGGTGCCGCGGGTGCCGTTTTCGGCGCTGGTGCGGCCAAATTCGCTGCACACCACCACCACGTCGTTAGCTTGAGAAAAGTCTTTGCGCAGTTGCACCAGTGCGCTGGCCAGGTTGCCCAGGTTGCGCGCCAGTGCGCCGTCTAGCGGGCCTTGGTTGGCGTGGGTGTCCCAACCGCCGGCGGACATAAACCCTAGGCGCAGCTTGCGGTCTTGGCGCATGAGGGTGCCCAGGTGCTGGGCATCTAGCAGCAGGCCTTGTGCGGCACCTGCGCCGTTGTTGGCGGCGAGCATTTCCTTGCTTTCCATGGCTTTGTCTTGCATGTCGGCGCTGAGCGTTTGTGCGGTTTGCATGCGGCTGTTGGCACCGGCCCTGAAGGCTTCAGAGAGTTTGTCGTCACCAGCGTACAAGCGCATCAGTGCGCCCTGGGCGCGCTCATCGCCGAGCGCGCCTGGGCGGGTAGCGGCCTGGCCTTTGGGCACCAGTTGCACGGGGGCGCTGCCTGCCAGGATGCGTGGATTGGCTTCGCCCACGCTTATCGCAACTGGTTTTCCAACTGGTTTTGCAATGGGGGTACTGCCAGTGCGCAGACCCGCTAAGGTGTTCAGCCACCCCGCGCCTGCGCTGCTTTTGCCGGGCACACCCGTTTCCCAGTGGTGCTGCGCGTCGAAGTGCGAGCGGGTGGGGTCCGGCGAGCCTGCGGCGGGCAGGGCGGCCAACACGCCTTGTTGCCACAGCGGCAGCAGTGGTGCTAAGGCGGGGTTCAGGCCAAAGGTGTTGTCGAGTTTCAGCGTAGTTTGTGCCGTGCCATCAGGGGCGGGCAGGGCGATGGTGGGGCGCAGGCGGTAGTAGTTAGGGTCCGCATAAGGGACTAGGGCGGATAGGCCATCGTACGCTCCGCGCAGAAACACCACCACCAAGCGCGCGTTGTTGGTGCTGCTGTTGGCATTGGCGGACGGGCCACCCGTTTGCGCCCACAGCATGGGCGCGGCCCACACGGTGGATGCACCCAGTAGGGTTTGCAGCACCCGCCGCCGGCCCATGGTGCTAAGGGTGTCTGCCACGGCATGTGTGTCAGAGCAGGTATGTGTAGATGCGCTTGGTGATGGGAGTTTGGGCATACAGCGCTCCTGCTTACTTGTACATGAAGTCGGGGCTGGCCAGCACCAAGCCCGCGCGAAGGCCAGGCTTGTCTTTGGCGATTGCCTCGCGCGTGGTGGGGCTCAGGAATGGGCTTAAAAAGTCCAGATCACCCGCATTGCGGCCAAGCGTCAAGGCAAAGTCGGCGCGTCGTGTCAGCGCCTCGGGCACCAGCCAGGTGGCAGCGTCGGTGCGGTAGCCGTCGGGCGTTTGCCAGCCGTGCAGGGGCTGGCCTGCGTTGGTGAGAAAACCTGCCGCTAGCACCAAGGCGCGTCGTTCGCTTGGCTGGCCAGTGGGTGTGTCGCTTTGCGCGGCCGCCAGAGCCGAGCAGGCAAAGTCCATAGGTGTTTTAAAGAGGCGGTTCTCAGCATTCCAAAACTCGGGCGACTCCAGCACGCTGCGCATCACCACACGCATATCGCCTTGCGTGGCTAAAAACGTGCGGGCCAAGCGCTGCACCAACTCGTTAGACGGGTTGTCAGCCACAAAAAACTGGGCCAGCCGCAGGCTAATGCGTTGGGCCGTGGCGGGGTGGCGCGCCAGCATGCGGATGGCGTCTTCACCTTCGCGCACGCCCTGTGGGCCGGGTTCGCTCTTGAAAGTTTGCCCCATCACTTGTTTGCTGGCGGTGTCATGCGCGCGCGGCGCAAACCGAAAGCCGGATGCAGCGTTGGGGTCAATCGTCCAGCCGGTGAGCACACGGGCCAGTTCGCGCACGTCGGTTTGGGTGTAGCCGCCGTTCACCCCTAGGGTGTGCAACTCCATGAGCTCGCGCGCGTAGTTTTCATTCAGGCCGCGCGTTTTGCCTTGCCCGCCGCGCGAGCCATCGGCCACGCTTTGCCATTGGTCTAGGTAGTGCAGCATGGCGGGGTGGCGCGCGCTGGCCAAAAGCAGGTCTTCAAACTTACCCAGTGCATGGGCGCGGGCCACGTTCACCACGTAGTGGCCCGTGAAGACGCGCACTGCCCCCTTACCGACAAACACGTTGAGGTGGTTAAACCAAAACTCGGTCATGCGCGCGAGCAGCGGGTTTTCTTCATCAGGGCGGGAGCAGCTTTGCAAGCGCCAAGCGGCGGCTTGCAGCACCATGTGGCGGCTAAAGTGCTCGGGTGCGGCCTTGCCAGTGAACTCTGGTGGTGTTGCGCCGGGTTTGTTGTCGTTAGCGGCTTGTGCTTTGTTGTCTTTGCGGGCTAAGCGTTCTAGCTGTGCACCGCTGTACAACTGCGGCAGTGGGGCGTTGAACTCGGCTGCATCGGCCGCAATGCGGGGTGCTTGCTGGCTGGCGGCATAGGCCAAGTCCACTTGCTGCAGCGCCCATGCTTTGGGGCTAGGCGCTGCCAGCACCGCGCGCGCCAGTGCCGCAGTAGGGCCATAGCCTAGGCGCGACATTGCGCGCCAGGCTTGTGCGGGTGCGGGCAGCGCAGCATCTGGGGTGGTTGGTTTGGGGTTGCTTTGGGCCCATGCGGGGCGCAGCTGCAGCGCAGCTGTGCTGCCCCACACGGCAAGGGCTTTGAGCGCGTGGCGGCGCTGGGGTATTTGTGGCGACGGTGGAGTTGGGGGTGAGGAATGTTTCATGGCGCTACCGATGTGGACTTTGGCGAAGGGTAGCGCTGCAACGGCTAGAAGTCTAGGCTTGCGGACGGGGTAAACCCTGCTTTACACACCTTTACGCAACGCTGTGCCGAGGCGCGCATTTTTGCAGCCGCCAGCTTGCCTGCCAGTGCCGCAGAGGTCCCTCCACAAAAGGATTACAGCCTCAACGTTGTAGGTAAAGGGCGGCCCGCTTGCGGGACGTCCGGTGGAGGCCGAAAGCCGGAACGGCTTTGACCGGAATGTAAGACATGGCCGCCGGAGTTGCCTTATATCTGCTGATGAATTTGACCCGTAAGGCCCCAATAAACCTCAAGGTTAGCAATTTCTAGGTTTTCAATTTCGTCTTTGCCACCTAAATTGACCGGAATGCGGTAGCCAACACATTCATGTGCTTTTGGCGAAGCGCCGCCAGATTGAAGCCACCGAGAGAAAAAATTGGAAGCCAATGCTTCGTTCGGGTACTCGACTAACTCACCATTATGGAATTCTTGGAAATTGGCCGGAATTTGCAGAGCTTCGCCAAAGCCAATATCAAGCAGCAACATTAAGGCTTGCCCGTTTTCTACCCGGGCAAGGTCAACTGCAAATTGACGCCCAAGCCAGTCATAACCGAAGCAGTAAATATTTTGCGAATAGTTGGGAAATGCCTCTGCTGCGATGGCGTTCCAGTGCGCCACTACATTTGGGGAATGGAGACGGTAAACCGCTTTGTTAAACGACACGCCGCCGTGAGATTTCAGTAAGTGAGAGATGCCATTAGCGACTGACTCCACGGGAGCAGACCAATTTTCTTCACCGGCAGACTGTGGGGGTGTATCAGCGGAGTAGTGTTCGAAGAATTTTTCGAACCCGCCTTCCTTCTTTTTGAATAGACCAAACATTTGATTCGTTTTCCTGCGATGTCTACGCAGTTTAGCTTTAACCGAATCGTTTTAATGCCCAAAGCTTTGCTGAGGCCGGGTCTTGTGAAACGTCATAGGCACGCCCTGCGCTGCGTCTAGCAGCTCTTGGCGGCTTCGTTGCGCTACGCCGGGTTTCATCTTGCCCACCACATGCATTTCGCAGGGCTTGCAGTCAAAGCGCAGGGTGAGTTTTTCTTTGCCGTTGATGAGTTGCAAGGGCTCTGCCTTCACCTGGCCTTGCACGCCCGTAACCCCCTTGGCCTGCTTGGGGCACAGGCTTAAAGAAAAGCGTACGCAGTGCTTGGTAATCATCAGGCTCACTTCGCCAAGCTCTTCAATCGCTTCATAGGCCGGGGCGATCACCTTGACACCGTGGCGCGCATAGAAGCCACGCGCAGCGTGGTTCAACACATTGGCCAAGTAGCTTAGCGCGTCTTCGGGGTAGGGCGCGGGCGGCTCTACTGCGGTGCCGGGGGCTAGGCGCACAAAGCCCGCGCTGCGCGCACGCTCCAGCGCGTGCACCGCATCGCGGCGCAGGGGGTTGAGCACTGACGCGGGCACAAACCAGGGCTGGCTGAATTGCACCTGCACATCCAGCGCTTCAAAAATGGTTTCGCCCATTTTGCTGATGTTGGCTTGCAGGGTGGCCAGCGCGATGGCATGGTCATGGGCCAGTGTGTGGGCCAGCGGCGCGTGGGCAGTGGCGCTAAAGCCGTCTTCGTCGGTGAGGGTGAGCGCGATGCCGCTTGGCGTTTGCGCCAGCACGGCCCATACGCCAATGCGGCGTTCGCTGCTTTTCTTCTCCAGCGCGCGCGTCCAGTGCACGTCGCGGTTGCGGTTGACCTGTACGCCCTTGCGCAGGTCTTTGAGTTCGGCCAGCGGGTCTTTGGGGAACACCCGCCACAGGCCCTTGCGCGCGTTGGTGGCCTCCGCGCGGTTGATGGCCAAGCCCATGAGCTCTTTTTGCAGGTCGTAGTAGCACAGGCCATCGCCATTGCTCAAGGTTTGCGTGGGGTCGCTCAGCTCCAGTTCTACGCTGTCGGCGTTCACCCGCGTTACATAGCCAATGGGCTGCCCGGGGTTCTTGGGGCTGTCAAAAGCGCCTATGTCGTCTTTGCGGCCTTGCACAAAGTAGTCGGTAAATTCGCGGTTGAAATTTTGGTTGGGGTCGGGCTCAAAGCTGAAAGTGGTGCGACCGCTGCTGGAGCGCGCCAGAGGTTGCGCTGAGTCTTGACGCTCTTCGATCAACTGGTCTAGCAAGCGTCGGTAGTGGGCGGTGATGTTTTTCACATAGCCCATGTCTTTGTAGCGCCCCTCGATCTTGAAGCTGCGCACGCCCGCGTCGACCAGCGCGCTCAAGTTGGCGCTTTGGTTGTTGTCTTTCATGGAGAGCACGTGTTTGTCGTGCGCCACAAAGCGCCCTGCGGTGTCTACCACCTGGTAGGGCAGGCGGCAGGCTTGGTTGCACTCGCCCCGGTTGGCGCTGCGGCCTGTGTGTGCCGCGCTGATGTAGCACTGCCCGCTGTAGGCCACGCACAGCGCGCCATGGATGAAGAATTCCAGCGCGCATTTTTCAGCATCGGTAGCGGCACGAATACCCGCTATTTGCTGCACGGTGAGCTCGCGGGCCAGCACGATTTGCGAGAAGCCCACATCCTGCAAAAAGCGGGCTTTTTGTGGCGTGCGAATATCGGTTTGCGTGCTGGCGTGCAGTTGCAAGGGCGGCATGTCCATAGCCAGCAGCCCCATGTCTTGCACGATGAGGGCATCCACGCCCGCATCAAAGAGCTGCCAGGCCTGCTTGCGCGCGGGCTCCAGCTCGTCGTCGCGCAAAATGGTGTTCATGGTGACAAAAATGCGGCTGTTAAAGCGGTGCGCATGTTGCACCAGACGCGCAATGTCGGCCACGCTGTTGTCGGCACTCGACCGTGCTCCAAAGCCAGGGCCGCCTATGTAGACGGCGTCAGCCCCGTGGTTGACTGCCTCTATGCCGATGTCTGCCGTGCGGGCAGGCGAAAGTAGTTCAAGCTGAAAATCTTGCAAAGACATGGGGCCGCATTATCCCAGCAGTGCCGCCAAGCCAGAACACTGCGCCTAGTTGCGCACGCCGCTGGCCACATGGCCCGAGGGCACATGCCGCGCGGCAGACTCGATATGCCCGGTTTGGTCGTCAAAGAAAAAGTCGGGCTCAAACTCGCGCAAAAACTCGCCCTTGTCCAGCCCGCCCAAAAACATGGCCTGGTCTACCTCAATGTTCCAGTTCATCAGGGTGCGAATGGCGCGCTCGTGCGCCGGGGCGCTGCGGGCGGTGACCAGTGCGGTGCGAATGCTTAAGTTGGGCAGCCGCACTTGCTGCAACTGGTGCAGGGCCACCAGCAGGGGTTTGAAAGGGCCGTCGGGCAAGGGCAGTGCGGCCTTGTCGGTCTCATGCTGCTGAAAGGCGTTAAGCCCTTCAGACTGGTACACGCGCTCGGCTTCGTCGCTAAATAGCACGGCGTCGCCGTCAAAGGCAATGCGCACTTCGCCCGGGTGCGCGGCGCTGGCGTGGGCCGACTGGGGGTACACCTGGGCGGCGGGTACGCCTGCGTCCAGCGCGGCGCGCACATCGCTTAGGTGGGTGCTTAAAAACAGGTTGGCATGCAAGGGCTTGAGGTAGCGCCAGGGTGCCTCGCCCCGGGTGAATGAGCAGCGGATGATGGGCAGCGCGTAGTGCGCGGCAGATTTCATCACGCGCAGGCCACTCACGGGGTCGTTGCGTGAGAGGATGACCACCTCTACCCGCTGCTGTGGCCCCTCGTTAAAGGCCAATAGTTTCTTAACCAGCGAGAAGGCCACGCCGGGTTTGGCGGGCGTGTCTAGGCGCTCCAGCTGCAGCTGCATATAAGCGCGGTCGTCGGCTTCTTCGAAGACTTGGTTTTCTTCTTCAAAGTCAAACAGCGCGCGGCTAGAGATAGCCACAACCAATTTCCCATCAAGACTTGCGGCCATAGTGTCCTTTGCTTTGTGGGCGTGCTTATTTGGCGTTGACGATGCCTTTGAAATCGTAAGGCACCACAATGGTGTGTACCTTGCCCGAGGCCACCCCTTCGGCAATCTTTAAGTTGGCCATCGCGTTCATGTAGCCAATAGCGCCAGCGTTGGCGTTGAGTGCGGCAATACGTTCGGCCTCTTTTTTGGCGGTCTGCACTTCTACCTCTTTGGTTTTGAGTTCGTTTTGCGCGCGCACCAGTTCATTGGCGCTGTTCACAATCACGTCGGCCGGGGTAATGGCGCGCACCTGCACTTGCGACACGGTGATTTTGTCGGCCAACTTTTCTTCGGTCAGCGTTTTGATGATGTTTTCCCGAATTTGCTGCTCAATCACCGGGCGGTTGTCGGCCATCTTCAGCGACTCGTAGCCACGTGCTGCCTTGTAGGCCGCATTGCGCGCACTTAAGGCCACGTAGTTTTGCATCAACAAAATGTCGCCCCCTTTTTCAGACAAGCCGTGGAAAGTTTTGTTCTTGGTGGTCCACAGCTCGGACACTGCGCTGGGGTTCACGTTGTACACCACCGTCATGTCAAAGTCTTTGATGGTGGAGTTGTCAGACGCCAGCGGCGTCATGTTGTCTACCGCCACTGCCACGTCTTGAATTTTGAAGGTGAGGATGTCACCAATGAGCGTTTGGTTGAACGAGCCCGGCAGCCGCTCGGTCGGGTCGGTGGTTTTGTCAAAGTTGATGCGCAGGCCCACTTCGCCCGTTTCAATGCGGGTGCATCCGCCTAGGAGAAGGGTGGTCAGCACAGAGGTTAAAACTACAGTGGTTTTCATCATGTTCCTATCAAGGGCTATTTCACTAATTGGTTGAGTTGAATAATGGGTAGCAACACGGCCAGCACAATCAGCATGACTACCACACCCATCGCCACAATGAGCAGCGGCTCTAGCATGGTAGCCAAGTTGAGGGCGCGGCGTTGCACTTCGTTGCGCAGCTGCAGGGCGGCGCGATCCAGCATGACGGGCAGCCGCCCGGTTTGCTCCCCCACGCGGGCAAACATGCTGAGCAGCGGGGGAAAACGCCCGCTGCTGGCCAGCGCTTGCGCCAGTGGCGCACCTTCGCGCACCAAGCTTAAGGTTTCCAGCGCATCGTTGCGCATGGCGCGGTTGGAGAGGGTATCTGCCGCAGCCTGCAGGGCTTTCAAAATAGGTACACCGGCTGCGCCCAGCATGGCCAGCGTGCTGGCAAAGCGCGCTGCGTTGTAGCCGCGTGACAAGCGACCGAGCACCGGCAGGCGCAGCAGCAGGGTATCAAAAGCAAGGCGCAATGGAGCCCTTGCCAAAGCAATGCGCGCGCCAAATGCCCCTATAAAAACGGCAACTAGCGCGAGCCAACCGTAGGAGCGCACCCCCGCGCTAATGCCCAGCATGATCTCGGTGAGCAGCGGCAGCGCGCGCTTGGAGCCCGCAAACACATTGGCCACCTGGGGCACCACGTAAGCTAGCAAGAACATCACAATAGCCAGCGCCACCACGCTGACAATGGCCGGGTACAGCGCCGCGCCTAGCAGCTTGGCCGAGAGGTTTTGCTGCTCTTCCAGCTCGTCGGCCAAGCGCTCTAGCACCAGGCCTAAGCTACCGCTGTGCTCGCCCGCGCCAATCACCGCTACAAAGATGGGCGAAAACTCACGCGGATGCTGAGCCAGCGCCGCGGCAAAACTGGAGCCACTGTTCACCTCGGCGCGCAGCACCGCCACCAGGTCGCGCTGGGCCAAGAGCTCAGCATCTTCGGCCAAAGAGGTGAGGGCACGCTCCAGTGGCAAGCCTGCACTGACCAGCCCGGCCAGTTGGCGCGTCCACACCGTAAGTTGGCTGGCGCTGAAAGCGCGGCGCCCCCACATAGTCGCTTTAACACCGGTTGGTGCACCTGCCGCTGCACCACTGGAGGTGCCAGGCAGCGGGCTACCGGCACCCAAAGGCGCGACGGTCAACGGAACCAGCGCTTTGCCGCGCAGCGCGGTGCGGGCGGCGCGGGCGGTCTCGGCCTCCAGCACCCCGGTGTGGGTTTTGCCTTGGCTATCCAGCGCTTGGTAAGAAAAGGCCGCCATGGGCTAGTTGCTTTCACGGGTGACCCGTGTGAGTTCTTCTTGGCTGGTAATGCCAGCAAGCACCAAGCGCTGCCCGTCCTCACGCATGAGCTGCATGCCGTTGTCTAAAGCGGTGCTGCGAATCAAGGACTCAGCCGCCTTGTTGTGAATGTGGGCGCGCAGGGTTTCGGTGCTCACCATCAGCTCGAAAACCCCAGTGCGCTTTTGGTAGCCGGTGTGGCCACATTCCGCGCACCCTACGGGGTAGTAGCTTAAGTCGCCTGCTGAGCGGCGCACTTTGCAATGCGGGCACAGCTTGCGCACCAGCCGCTGCCCCAGCACACCCAGCAGGGATGAGCTGAGCAAAAAGGGCTCTATGCCCATGTCGGTAAGCCGGGTGACTGCGCTGGCCGCATCATTGGTGTGCAAGGTGGCCAGCACCAAGTGGCCGGTGAGCGAGGCCTGTATGGCGATTTGCGCAGTCTCAAAATCGCGAATTTCACCGATCATGATCACGTCCGGGTCTTGGCGCAGGATGGCGCGCAGGGCCTTGGCAAAGGTGAGTTCTATTTTTGCGTTCACCTGCGTTTGCCCCACGCCGGGCAGTTCGTACTCAATGGGGTCTTCCACCGTCATGATGTTTTGCTGCGCGGCGTTGAGCCGCCCCAGGGCTGCGTACAGCGTGGTGGTTTTACCCGAGCC
>JBIIYT010000329.1:0-3409 GCA_044346675.1 Rhodoferax sp.
GTCGGCATCCCCATTGATGGCAGTGGCATCCATGCTCACCTCGCGGTTGGAGGTGCGCAGCCTGTCCATGGCCAGGTTGTGCGCCACGGTGTAGGCCCAGGTTTTCCAGCGGCCCATATCGGGCGCAAAGCTGTCGCGGGCGGACACTATGCGCAGCCAGCAATCTTGAAACACTTCGTCTGCCTGCGCCACCATGTGCGTGCCCAGCAAGCGGCGCACAAAGCGAAACAGGCCGCCTTCGTGGCGCGCATACAGCGCGTTGAAAGCAGCCGCGTTGCCAGCGGTGTAGGCCTGCATGAGTTGTTCGTCGGTCATTTCATCCAAATGCATGGCGCCATTGTCGCGCAGTGGGGTTGGAGGGGTGCTAGCAGATGATGTTTATACGGCTGGGGTGGTGGGGTGGGGTTAAATCAACTTTGTGATCTCCTCGTACGGTTTTCAGAGCCAGCTTCCGAGGCCCGTTCAAGCTACAGGCAACAACAGCAGCGTGTGTTGCGGCACAATGCCGAGCTAGGTTTAGTTCAATTTAGGGAGTAAGCAAATGAGATTGATTCGCCACTTGGTGTTTGTTTTCACGGTGCTAGTCGCTGGGCAGCACAGTGTTTGGGCCCAAGACAAGTCCGAGGACAGATTTCCGGTGATTTCAAAAACCTGGCATCTGCTCTATGAGATAGATAAAGAAGGCCGCTCCACCCAGACGTTTGAGGCTCGCAATGAGATAGTGCATGCCAGCGCACTCGAGCGGATGAAGAACTTTAGCTTCTCGTTTAGCACCAGCATTCAAAGTGGTGAAATTTTGGAGGCCTACACCCTCAAGAAAGACGGCAGAAAAATCGTTGTCCCGCCCAACAACTATCAGACAACGATTAACAGTGGCCGAGCCAAGGCGTCCCCCATGTTTTCTGACTACACCACGTTGGCTGTCGTGTTTCCCGATCTTGCGGTAGGAGACATTGCGGGAATTGCGTACAAGATACGAGATAAGGAAGCGATATTTCCGGGTCACTTTTCGGTAGTCAATACCTTTTCTGCCTACGCTTTTTATGAGGATGTGCAGCTCACCATTCGCGCGCCGGCTGACATGCGTCTGCTCACCGAGTCTCACAAGCTGCAAGAAATGCCAGCCGTTGTAGAGGGTGGCATGCGTACCTTGCAGTGGCGTTACCAAAACCTCAAGCCCTTGCAATGGAACGAAAGTGACGACGGCATTTGGCGCATTGACGAAAGCCCATCGGTGGTTGCCTCAACCTTTGAAAGCTACGAAGCAATTGCCAAGGCATACGGCGAGCGCGCATTGCCCAAAGCAGAACCCACAGCGCGCATTCGTGAGTTGGCAAAAGCCACCATTGGCAATGAGACGCGGCCCATGGAGCGTGCACGCTTGTTGTATGAATGGGTCTCCAAAAACATCACCTACGGTGGAAACTGCATCGGCGTAGGGGCAGTGGTGCCCAGAGACACCGACCTTGTGCTCGACAACAAAATGGGCGATTGCAAAGACCACGCAACGCTCTTGCAAGCGCTTTTGGCCGCAGCAGATATCAAGAGCGAGCAAGTGCTTATCAACGCAGGTGGCCTGTATGACTTAACGAAGACGCCGGTGGTTTCCTTGGTAAATCATGTGATGAACTACTTGCCAGACTTCAATCTGTATGTGGATGCCACAGCCAAAGACATACCGTTTACGTATTTGCCCATGGGTGGCTATGGAAAGCCGGTGATTCACATCGGCAGAGCTAACGCGCTTGCCAAAACCCCCGACCAGCAGCATGAAAAGGCCGAGCAGCGGCTCACCATGAAAATCCGCCTTGCCAAAAACGGCGCTGCCACGGGCGAGTTGCAAGTTGCACTGCGCGGATTGCCCGCTGCAAGCACACGGGCTTACATGCGCGACCTGAATGCGGATGGTCAACGAGACTTTGTCAAACGGTCCCTAAGCTCCTACGGGTTCAAAGGCCAAGGCACGTTGAACCGTGGAGACGTCACTGGCCTGACGGATCAGTACCAATTCCGCGTGACCTTTGAAATGAGCAATTACCTTGACGGCGGTGCAGCGGGGGCATTTGTACTAGCGCCCGTGATGTGGACACCTATGCCAGTGATGAACTACGCCGATATGAAAAACCGCATTGAGCCAAACCGCAAGCACACCTGCTATGGAATGCATAGTTACGAAACATACGACATCACTTTAGAGCCCGGTTTGAAATTGGTATCGCTGCCGCCCGCCATCAAAACCCGGTCCAAAGTTTTTGACTTCAGTGCAAAGTACCAGCGCACCAAAACGGGAGTTACCGTGACTCGTGAAGTCCACGACAAAACGCCCACCAGCGTGTGCAGCGCAGAAGATGCGGCAGAGCTTCACAAGCAGGCATTGCCCGCAGCCGAAAACCTTCGCACACAGGTGCTTTACCAGCGCTAGGCTCTATATGACTACCTCCTCCTTCCCCCGCGCCCATGCCGCCACCGCGCTGAAATACGCAGGCATTAGCTTTATTGCAGGTGCCGTGAACCACGGCTTTTTTTCAGGCACCCGCTCTCTGATCACCGCTGCCATTGGCATGGTGGCCTTTGTGCTGGGGACGTGGTTGGAGCACGATCATGAACAATCCGAAAGCAAGCGCATGCTGATGCGGCAAATTGGTATTGGGGCTTTGTTCTCTATTGGGCTGGGGTTTTTCACCGGTGGCCTGCAGCACTTTCCGGACTCCCCCGCGCGCAGCGCATGGGTGGTGCCGCTGGGCTTTGTAGTGTCTATTTTTGCCATGCTCCACTTGCAAGTCCTTCGCTGGTGCAAGCGAACAGCTGTCTACGCGCTCATCGCCAGCGGCTTGGTGATCGGGGGCTCATGGGCCGCGTACCGATACTATGAGAGCCACGCCCATTCACACGCCAGCAGCGCTATTGGCGTGGCGGGTGATAAGCAAGCCGTTAGCCGCACCATTGAGCTGGACATGAATGACACCATGCGCTTTAACCAGAACGACATTGAAGTCAACCAAGGCGAAACCATTCGGTTTGTGATTAAAAACAGCGGCCAACTGCCCCACGAGTTTGTGCTGGGCACGCGCGAAGACCTGGCCGCCCACGCCAAAGAAATGGCGCAGCACGCAGCCGCTGGCCACCACATGGCGCACGACGAGCCCAACATGATCTCGGTGGACCCAGGCAAAACCGGCGAAGTGGTGTGGAAATTTACCCAAGCAGGCGTGGTCGATTTTGCGTGCCTAGTGCCGGGCCATTTTGAGGCGGGCATGAAGGGGCGCGTGGTGGTGCGTGGTAACCCAGCCGTTAGCAGCGGTGGGCATAGCCACTGAGGGCGTAGCCGTTCTTCTTGGTATCGCGCAGGGGTTGGTCAGCGCCGTCACCGCTTTGTGGTCTTTCACGCTCACACCGCTCCACTCGGTGA
>JBIIYT010000330.1:0-3398 GCA_044346675.1 Rhodoferax sp.
GTGAAGCTAATTCTCTGCTCGTTTGTGAAATCCAAAGCGATAAGCTCGTCAGATGCACTGCCAAAGTAATTTATGCTGTTCGTGCGATCTTGCCCTATGTAGATTTTCCCATTGGGGTAGGTGATTTTGTAAACAACATTCATCTAAAAACCCGCTCAAAAGTTTTACTGTCACTTTAGTAATTTCATAGTCGGCGCGACGGAATCAAATCGGCAGTTAAGCCCCCCTTTCGCCCGGCGGGGCGAAAGGGGTTGGGGCAGAGTGGGGAAAACCGCTCAGTTCTCCACAATCGCCTGTAACTTGGCCAGCACATCATCCAGCACATCATTGCCCACATCTTCCACAAAACGCCCATCGCGGGCGGGCATGTCAATGGTGCGGGGCTGGTTACACATGACAACACCTTGGGTGTCGGTACCCGAGCCCATCAGGGTGACTGCAAAGCCTGCATAACGCGACTGTTGTCCGCCTTGTGTGATGGGGCACACCACGCACAGCCCCAAGCGGTTGAATTCTTTTTCTGAGACCACCAACATGGGGCGTTGCCCCTGTTGCTCACGCCCTGCGGTGGGATTAAGGTTGGCGAACCAGATTTCGCCACGCGATGGAATGCGCATCAGTGCCCCGCACCGTCTTCTTGGCCCATGGCGGGGGCGTCAATCCAGTCCAGTTCTTCTTGGCTTAAGGGCAGGGCCGGGTCGCATTGGGCCAAAAGTTCAGACAGCTTGTAGCGTTTCTTCTTTTGCGGCACCACGATGAGCCGACCGTTTTGCACATTCACATCTACTTGCGAACCGGCGCGCAAATCAACCATTTCCAAAAGCCGTTTGGGAATCGCCATGACGACCGAGCCGCCTACGGTGCGAAGAGTTGCTGTAGACATGCAGAATCCTTTTTAAGTTACATATTAGTATAACTTTATTCGTGGCGCTGGGCTGGTATTGGAGTATCTATTGTCTCGCTCCACCATACCCCGGCTTCCTGTGCTGATGCCGCACCACGATGATATGAATTCCGGCGTCTGACATGCGATAGACCACGGAATACGGGAATACGCGCAAAGGGAAAACGCGACGACTTTTTGTGCTGGGTGTTCCCAAGCCCGGGTGTTCAAGCAAGAGATTGGCGACGCGTTCGAACTCGCCAAGAAAACGCCGCGCTACCGATAGTCCCGCGTGGGTAGCATAAAAATCTAGCGCGTCAGCGATGTCCTGCTCGGCCTCAGGGTGCAGCCAGTAGTGCACGGCTTAGAGCTTGGCGCGCAATCTGGCCAATGCTTCGTGGCCAGGCACTTCGACGGATGCGCCGCTGGCCAAGACTGCCTCACGCCGATCTGCTTCCTGCTCCCAGGCACTTTCCACTTCGGGGTCAGCATCCAAGCATGCAATGAGCCGCTCCAGCAGGTGGGTGCGGTCTGCGGGGTTGAGTTGCATGGCCTGTGCTTCCAGTGTTTCCAGGTTGGTGTTCATGGTGGGCTCCGAGTGTTGGGGTCCAGTGTGCCGTTAAATGCCTTGGCTCGCAAGTGTGTGTTGGTCAGCAGGTCTTAGCCAGCCAACGCCGCCTTCACCGCTGCAGACACTTGGCCCATCTCCGCCTTACCTGCCAAAGCCGTTTTTACCAAGCCCATTACCTTGCCCATGTCTCCTGGCCCCGCAGGACGGCCTAGCTCTGTAGTCAAGGTGGCCACAATGGCCTTCACCGCCACCAGCACCTCATCTGCCGACATTCGCTGCGGCAAGTAGGCTTGCAGCACCACTAGCTCGGCCTTTTCTTTGTCGGCTAAGTCTTTTCGGTCAGCCTTTTCAAACGCTTCGATAGAGTCTTTGCGTTGTTTGATGAGCTTGTCCACAATGGCCACCACGGCGGCATCGTCCAACACTAAGCGCTCGTCCACTTCCTTTTGTTTCATGGCCGACAGGAGCAGGCGGATGGTGCCCAGGCGCTCGCTGTCTTTGGCGCGCATGGCGGTTTTCATGTCTTCGGTGATTTGGTCTTTGAGTGTCATCGTCGGTTCTCCTGAATGAAAAAAAGCTCGCTGGAGCATCCCCAAGCGAGCTTTTTTGTGAGTCTCTTAATCAGTTGAGGACAGAGCTAAAGGTCTGTCCCGCAAATTATTAAAACAGTTTCTTCGGCAACTGCATGCTGCGAATGCGCTTGTAGTTGCGCTTGACGGCGGCTGCCTTCTTGCGCTTGCGCACTGCGGTGGGCTTTTCGTAAAACTCGCGGGCGCGCAGGTCGGTCAGCAAGCCCAATTTTTCAATAGTGCGTTTGAAGCGGCGCAGAGCGACGTCAAAGGGTTCGTTTTCTTTTACACGGATCGTTGTCATTACGTAATGAATTCCAATTAAGTGCTGTCGCCAGTCACGGGGGGAGATCGGGCCCCACATGCCACGTTCAGCGGTGTTTCCCCATCTATAACTAGTATTTTGGCCGATGGGGATCTGCCAGATTAGCCCGACATTATATCGCCTTAATTTTTGCCGCCAAACCGTGCGCGCAAGCAAAACCGCTGGCCCAGGCCCACTGGAAGTTGTATCCGCCCAGCCAGCCGGTCACGTCTACCACTTCGCCAATGAAATACAGCCCCGGCTGCTTGGATTCCATGGTTTGGCTAGAGAGCGCCCGGGTGTCTATGCCCCCGGCGGTGACTTCGGCCTTTTTGTAGCCTTCGCTGCCTGTGGGGGTGATTTCCCAGCGGGTCAGGCGCTCGGCAAGCGCGGCCAGGGCTTTGTCAGATGCCTCGGCTATTGGACGGCCCCAGGCGTGGCCTAGCGCCTCGCCCTGCGCTACCCAGGTGTCGGCCAGACGGGCGGGCACCAAGGCGGCCAGTTCATTGGCAATGAGCTTGCGAGAGGTTGCCTTGGCGTGCGCCAGGTGCTGCGCCACATCGGTGTTGGGGGCAAGGTTGAGCCGAATGGGGGTGTTGGGCTGCCAGTAGCTCGATATTTGCAGCACGCCCGGGCCGCTCAGGCCCCGGTGGGTGAAGAGCAGGTCTTCCATAAAGGCGGTGCTGGCCTTTTTGGTACCCGTGGCTATTTGCACCGGCAGCGACAAGCCCGAGAGCTGCGCAAACGGGGCCCACGCTGCCTCATCGAACGTGAGCGGCACCAAGGCGGGGCGGGTGGGCACCAGCGGCACATCAAACTGCTTGGCCACCCGGTAGCCAAAGTCGGTAGCGCCAATTTTGGGGATGGATAAGCCGCCTGTGGCCACGACGATTGCCGCGCAGTGGATGGTGCCCCTGTCGCTATCTATTTCATAGCTGCTTGGGCTCGATTCATAAGGGCGAGTGGCTGAAAACCTTATATCTTTGACCCCACAGGGCTGCCAGCGCTCCACATGGCCGCCTGTAGCTGATCCAGCCGCGCACTCGGCCAGCAGCATCTGGATGATGTCTT
>JBIIYT010000042.1:0-11158 GCA_044346675.1 Rhodoferax sp.
AAAAACTCGTCACTCTATGGAACACTTGGCGCCAAGCCCAAAGCGCACTCACCCAAGCCCAGACTGCGCAAAGCTCTTTGCAGCGCGATAGGGAACGACTCGCATGGCAAATTGGCGAGGTGGACAAACTCAAGCCCGAGCCTAACGAGTGGGAACAACTCAACACCAACCATAGCCGATTGTCCAACGGACAGGCTCTGCTAGACGCTGCGCAGGGCAGCTTGCAGCTGCTGGATGAGGAAGAAGGTAGCGTGCGCTCCCAATTAAACGCCGCCCTGCAACAACTGCAAAGCCAGTTCCACCTAGAGCCCAACTTCAAAGACCCCCTAGACGCGCTTACGTCTAGCTTGGCACAGGTAGAGGATACGGTGCACACCCTGCGCACCTATGTGCGCTCCACCGAGCTGGACCCACAAGGCCTGGCCGAATTGGACAGTCGCTTGTCCCTGTGGCTCACACTTGCGCGGCGCTACAAGAGTGCGCCTGAAGACCTGCCCGCACTGCTTAACAGTTGGAAGACCGAATTGGAACAACTCGACGCGGCAGCCGATCTTCAAGGCCTGCAAGCCGCAGAAAAGAAGGCCCATGCCGCGTATCTAGATGAGGCCAAAACCATCTCTAAAGCGCGCGCAGCAGCCGCGCCACTGTTGGCCCAGTCCATCACCCAAGCCATGCAGGGCTTGGGCATGATGGGCGGCAAGTTCCAAGTGGCGCTGGAGGCGAGTAGCCAGCCCATGCAAAGCGGCTTAGAAGAAGTGAGCTTTCTGGTGGCAGGCCACGCGGGCAGCACGCCGCGCCCTGTGGGCAAGGTAGCGTCCGGCGGAGAACTGTCGCGCATGGCACTTGCCATTGCAGTGACCACCAGCCAGTTAGGCACCGCACAGACCTTGATTTTTGACGAGGTCGACTCTGGCGTAGGCGGCGCAGTGGCCGAAACCGTAGGGCGGCTGATGCAGCAACTGGGCGCAGACCGGCAAGTGCTCGCAGTCACCCATTTGCCGCAGGTGGCCGCGTGCGCCGACCACCACCTGGTCGTATCCAAACAAACCCGGGCTCAGCAAACGCTGAGCACCGTAGCCCCCGTCACCGGGCCAGCCCGCGTTACAGAAATTGCCCGCATGCTGGGCGGCGAAAAATTGTCTGCCACCACCTTGGCGCACGCCCAGGAAATGCTGCAACTGGGAAGTTAAGGGCCAAGCGCATGGAAATCATCCTCATCACTGGAATGTCGGGCTCAGGCAAATCGGTTGCCTTGAATGCGCTGGAAGATGCTGGCTTTTACTGTGTAGACAACTTGCCACCTGAGTTGCTGCTGCCCTTCGTCGAGCTGGAACGCAAAAACAACGCCCGTCGTTTGGCTATCGCCGTAGACGTGCGCAGCGCCACATCGCTGCCCTTGGTTCCCAAGCAGCTGGACGTGTTGCGTGCTCAAGGCGTGGTGTTGAAGTTGCTATTTCTTGATTCCTCCACCGAGACGCTGGTGCGGCGCTATTCGGAGACACGCCGCAAGCACCCTTTGTCTCAACCAGCACCAGGGCATGCTCTCACCGATGAACGCCGGGCGCTGGTCGACGCCATTGAGTTAGAGCGCACCTTGCTCACCGCCCTGCGCGAGCAAGCTCATGTGATTGACTCCAGCATCATCCGCGCGGCCCAACTGCAAGGCTATGTCAAAGCACTGCTTTCAGCGCCTGACGCGCAGTTAACCCTGGTCTTTGAGTCCTTTTCGTTCAAGCGTGGCGTACCAGCAGGGGCGGACTATGTGTTTGACGTGCGCATGCTGCCCAACCCCCACTACGAGCCCGAGCTGAAACACCTCACCGGCCAAGATGCCCCGGTTGCCGAGTTTTTGCGAGGCCAAAAAGACGTGGGGCTGATGCTGACGCAGATTGCCCAATTTTTGGAAAACTGGATGGACGCCTTGGCGCGCGACCACCGCAGCTACGTCACCGTAGCCATTGGCTGCACCGGCGGCCAGCACCGTTCCGTGTATTTGGTAGAGCAGCTCACCCAGCGGTTCAGTCCCAAATGGGTCACGCTCAAACGCCACCGGGAGCTCGACAGCCACCCGGCGCAAACCTAGTCCTGCGCCAGCAGCTTGCGCACAGGCGCAGGCAAGCCCACGCCGGGCCACACAGTGGCGGCAACCCAGCTACCGCCATCTCGCCACGCCAAATTTTGATCAGGCAACGTCAATTGCCACACGTGCAAGTGCAAGTCTTTGTGGGTGAGCACATGGGTAAAGGTAGGCTGCGGCTGCAAACGTGCTCGCCAAGCTTCGGGCACTGCGGCAAGCATGGCATCCTCACTGTCGAACAAAGGTAGGCAGTGCAATCCCGCCCATACCCCGGGCACTGGTCGTTTGCACAACCACACCCCGCCCTGCGCGCTGCGCGCCCACAGTAGCCAAATGGATTGGGCAGATCGCTTGAGCTTACGGGTGCGCAGCGGGTAGCGCTGGGGATCCCCCGCAGCGCTTGCCCGGCACAGCGACCGCACCGGGCAGCTTTCGCACGACGGCTTTTTGGGCAGGCATACAGTGGCACCCAAATCCATCATGCCTTGGGTATAGCGGGGCATATCTTGCTGCACGGGGGAATACAGCGGCAGCAAGCCCGTAGCGGCATCCCACAAAGCACGCTCATTGGCAGCCAAGGCCAAATCGCCATCAAAAGCCAGCACCCTAGTTACTACCCTTTTGACGTTGGCATCCAATATAGCCACCCGCTCACCAAAGCACAACGAGGCAATGGCGGCTGCAGTGGAGCGCCCTATGCCGGGCAAGGTGACGAGTACCTGTGATTGGCTCGGGAACACCCCAGCATGCAAGACCATGATTTGCTGCGCACAACGGTGCAAATTGCGGGCGCGACTGTAGTAGCCCAAGCCACTCCACAAGCCCAGCACCTCATCTTGACTGGCTGTGGCCAAACTCGCCACATCGGGGAAACGCGCTACAAATTTGCTGAAGTAGCCTCGCACTGTGACCACCTGGGTTTGCTGGAGCATGATCTCCGACAACCACACGCGGTAAGGGTCTCGGGTGTTTTGCCAGGGCAAGTCGTTTCGACCATGGCGAATTTGCCAAGCCACCACCAGGGCAGCAAAATCACCGCCGATCACACCCACGCCTAGGCAATCTCTGCGTCAAGGACAGTGTCAAGCACCGTGTCAAGCTCTTCGTGGGATGAGATCAAATAGTCGGTGAGCTCAGTGAGCTTGGCTTCCTGCTGCTGAAGCGCTGCGGCCTGCTGCTCGATTTCATGAATGCGGTCTTGCAAACCGCCTGCCGCTTGTTGAATGCGGTCTATGGCCTCAATGCGGCGGGTGAAATTGCGTCTGCGCTCACGCATTTGCGCGTCTAACTGCGATGCGGAAGACTTGCTCCAAAGCTCAATTTCGGCCAAGGCCTCTTCGTTAATGCTACGCAAGCGGCTGGCCAAAGCCCGCACCAGCCGATCAGCAAACTCTGGCTGCGCGAGTTTGAACGCATTGCCCAAGCCCAAATACTGCAAGTGGCTGCGCTCCACCATGTCAAGGTCACTCAAAAACCGCGCTAATTGCGGCTCGGCTGGCGGCTGCAGTGAGAAACCATACTCGCCATTGAGTTGGCGGAAAGTAGCCAACAGCATGGCCTGAATGTCATCACTGAGCGATTGCACTTTGTGCAAGTTGGCACGCAGCCGACCAAAGGTCTCACCATAGGCCTTCTTGACGCCCAGCTTTAAACCTTTTTGCATCAGCGCGTCCATGAGCTCCCCCATTTCGGCCTTCAGGGTTTTGGAGCCCAAAATGACAAAAACCTCTTTCAAGAGCTTCAAATGCACCGAGCGCACCGCATGTGTCTTGGCCCCCCCCAGATCAAACTCTGTTTGCTCTTGGGAAATACGCGCACGCATGTTTTTAATGACGCCTGAGTTTTTACCCTGCAAGCCTTTGAGCTCCATCATCTGCTCGGCCAAGTCGCGCTTGCGGATGTTGATGCTGCGCACCGCCTCGGCTCGCAACTCTCTGATACTGGAGGCCATGGCCTGACCCAGTATTTTTTGCCGCTTGCCGATCATGCCGTGGCCCAAGGCGTACTCGAGCGTGAGCAAACAACTTTGCTGCAACAGTTCGGCATCGTGTGTGACCTTGGCCAGCAGCCCCTTTTGAGCGGAAACCGCGATCACCTGATCGCTAGGAATAGCTAAGGTTTCTGCGGTACTGGCCCTTTGGCTCTCAATTTGCGCCTGGGTTTGCCCGGGCGTGCTCAGGCCATCCCACAAAGTATCTATCTTGTTGAGCACTACCAAGCGGCGGTCGGTATCACCCTCTTCAGTCAGCAGGTGCTCCTGCCAAATTGCCAAGTCTGATTTGGTAACTCCGGTATCAGCACCCAAGATAAAGACTACCGCTTGGGCTTGGGGAATAAGGCTCACCGTCAGCTCGGGCTCTGCACCAATGGCGTTCAAGCCTGGGGTGTCCAAAATAACCAAGCCCTGCTTGAGCAAGGGGTGGGCGATGTTAATCAAGGCGTGGCGCCACTTGGGCACCTCCACCAGCCCCTGGGCATCTACCATCGGGTTGTCTTGCGGACTTTGGCTATTCCAAAAACCCAAAGCCTTGGCTTCGTCTTGGGTCACTTTGCGGGTTTCCGCAACTTTTTCAAAGGAGTGCGCCAATTGTTCCGGATTGCTCACATCCAAGTCAATCTTGGTCCATTTTTCGGGGACCATGCGCCACTCCATCAGCGCTTGTGGCTGCAAGCGGGTCTCTATGGGAAGCAAACGCAGGCAAGGTGGCACTTCGGGGTCGTAGCCCATCTCGGTGGGGCACATGGTAGTGCGCCCGGCACTGGCGGGCATGATGCGCCGCCCATAGCCTGCGAAGAAAATGGCATTAATCATCTCAGACTTGCCGCGCGAGAACTCCGCAACAAAAGCCACCATGATTTTGTCGGACCGCACCCGGGTTTCTAGGCGCAGCAAGCGCTCTTGGGCACCTGCATCCAGCAAATCGTGCTCCGCCATCCACTGCGACAGCAGCTTCAAGCGCAGCGCAAACTCGCGACGCCATGCGCCGAGTTCGTCAAACTTTTCATTAAATGATGATGTAGCCAAGTGTTCCCCAACGAATGCCCGAATATAGTACAGCCAGTTTCATTGTGGCTCAGGCTTTTTGACAGTGGGGGCAAAAAAATGTACTTCTTTGCCCCTGGCGAATTTGGCGAATCGGTGCGCCGCATTCGGTGCACTCAAGCCCAGCTCGGTCGTAGACATGAACCTCGGTCTGAAAGTGACCCGCCTCGCCCCCCGCATTGGAGAAGTCGCGCAAGGTGGTGCCCCCTTTGGCAACCGCTTGGGCCAACACCTGCCGAATAGCAGCGTGCAGGCGTGCCACCCGAGGGCGGCTGAGTTTGTTGGCTCGCACCGTGGGGCGAATACCCGCCAAAAACAAGGCCTCGGAAGCATAGATGTTTCCCACCCCCACCACCACATCGCCAGCCAGCAAAACCTGCTTGATGGGAGCTGCACGCAACGCTAGTTTTTGCTGAAAAAGTGTCAAATCAAAGCCCTCCCCCAAAGGTTCTACACCGAGCTTGCCTAGTAGCTTTTGTGCAACAGTTGCATCTTCACTGGAGGCATAGACCACCGCACCAAAGCGCCGCGGGTCGTTCAAGCGCAAGCGCCCCTGCGTGGTGAGAAGGTCAAAATGGTCATGCTTAGCCAGGGTTGGCAAGTGTTTGGCAAACAGCAAGCTGCCTGACATACCCAGATGCAGTAAAAGCAAACCCTGGTCTAAATCCATCAGCAAATACTTGCCCCGGCGGCGCACTGCCAACACGGTTCGCCCCACCAAGAATTCAGGCGTGCAGCCCAAGGGCCACCGCAGTGGCTTGCCCAATTGCACCGAAACGATGCGCGCCCCGCGAATTTGCTCGGCGAAGCTCAGGCGTGTAACTTCTACTTCGGGTAATTCTGGCATGGTGTGAAGGCCTCTGGTGCTTGGATTATTATGCGTTCATGAATCGATCTTTTCGCGCGCTCACGCTGCCCCTACTACTCGCCTTTGCGAGCATTGACTTTGCGGCAGCAGCGCCGGCGACGCCTGCTCCAAAAAACTCCGCGCTGGATGCGGAACTCTTCTTTCAGATCACTATTGGCGAGCTCAGCGCCCAAAATGGTGACAGCCAGAACGCCTTCGCTGCATTTATGGCAGCGGCGCGCAAGACCAAATCGGAAGCACTGTATGAGAAGGCTGTAAAGATGGCCTATGCATCAGGTAGTGCAGACTCTGTGTTGCAAGCATCGCAAGATTGGGCGCGTGCATTCCCCACTTCTTTTGATGCCAATCGCTACCTCCTACAAATTCTAATTGGGCTCAACCGAACAGGAGAATCACTAGAGCCCCTCAAACGCACACTTTCTTCCGTAGTCCCGAGCGAGCGGCAGCGCGCCATCAGCTCCCTGCCCCGCATATTTAGTCGCTCCAGCGAGAAAAAATTGGCTCTCAAGGTGGTCGAGCAGGCGCTTGCGCCTGACTTAAACAAGCCCACCACTGGCCCGAGTGCGTGGACCACCATTGGCCTGTTGCGCTTGGCCGCCAGCGACGGCCCCGCAGCACTTGAGGCAGCACGACGGGGGGCAGCCTTAAACCCGAAGTCCGTTGAACCCATTTATCTCGCTTTGAACTTGCCCGCAGCACAAGACAGTGCAGCAGAACCCTTGGTGAAAACCTTTCTTGCAAACAACCCTGCCTCAGCAGTTCGGCTCGCGTATGCCCAAAAACTGCGCACTAGTCAGCGATTTGCCGAGTCTTACACCCAAGTCCAGCGTTTGATCGCCGAAAAGCCCGACCCAGAGGATTTAGCAAATGCTTTCTTGCTTCGAGGCGACTTGGAGTTACAAGATCGCAAACTCAGCGAAGCGAAAGCATCTTTAACCACTTACCTACAACTGGTTGCCCCCTCTTCACGCCAGCCCGCCTCCGCGGAGACGCGCCGCAGTCTGATGCAAGCCTATTGGATGCTGGCCGAAATTGCGGAAAAAAATCAGCAATTCGACGAGGCCCAAGCCTACCTGCAGCGCATCGACAGCCCGCAAGATGCGTTGCGTGTACTCGGCCGACGCGCCATGCTGCTGGCGCGCCAAGGCAAGATGGAACAAGCCCGCGCCTTGATTCGAAGTCTGCCCGAATTAGAGCCTGCCGATCAGCGCAACAAAATAGGCTTAGAAGTACAACTGCTGCGCGAATACAAGCAGTATGCGCCGGCTTACCAGCTGCTCACCCAAGCCATGGCACAAGATCCTCAAGAAGTCGAATGGGCCTACGAACTTGCCACAGTGGCTGAAAAAATGGGGAAGTTCGATGAGATGGAACAACTCTTGCGTCGCGTGATTGCCACCAAGCCCGACTACCATCCCGCCTACAACGCTCTAGGTTACTCGCTGGCCGATAGAAACCTTCGCTTGCCTGAGGCGCGCAAGCTGATTCAAAAAGCGCTTGAATTTGCACCTGAAGACCCCTTCATCATTGATAGCTTAGGGTGGGTGGAGTTTCGCAGTGGCAATTTGGCTGAGGCCCTGCGCCTACTGCAAGGCGCTTTCAACACGCGCCCGGACCCCGAAATTGCAGCGCATTTGGGTGAAGTTCTATGGACCCTAGGCGACAAAGCACTGGCTACCAAAATTTGGGATCAGGGGAAAGCGCTCAACACCGAGAACGAGACCTTGGTCGAAACCATCCAGCGGCTGAGTTCCAAACCGTGAATGCCTGGCTAGGCCTCACGCGGCGTTGGAGCCTTATTGCACTGGCTTTTTCTCTAGCCGCATGCGCCAGCAATCCGATGGAAAAGGCCACATTGGGCGCAAACACCCCCCAATGGCAGGGGCGCCTCTCGATCAAAGTGTTGAGTAACCCGGTGCAAGCATTTGCAGCGAATTTTGACCTGCAAGGCACGCCGGAAGCGGGTGCGTTGAACTTCACTACACCGCTGGGCAGCACTTTAGCGCAAATCCAATGGGACAAAACTGGAGCGCGACTGCAAACCACAGGCGCACCAGAACAGTTTGAGTCTCTGGATACACTCACGCTGCGCTCGACCGGAGTCGCCCTGCCGATTGCAAGCCTGTTCGCATGGCTGCACGGACGCGAGATAGCCACGCCCGGATGGGAAGTGGACCTGCAGCTTTTGTCCCAAGGGCGTTTGAGCGCAAAGCGGCTTGAGCCGGCTGCCACACCAGCAGAGCTCAAAATCATCTTGAACCCTTAGTTACCCGTGCGCTTGACCCTGCCCCGATAATCCTGCAATGCAGTCGCTCTACGACATACCCGCTCCCGCCAAGCTCAATCTGTTTTTGCACATCACCGGACGCCGCGATGACGGCTACCACACGCTGCAATCGGCATTTGCGCTGATCGACTGGTGTGACACCTTGCATTTTGATCTGCGCCGCGATGGGCAAATTTCTCGTGAAGACTTGAGCTGGGCGCTACCAGCCGACGATCTCGTTGTGCGCGCAGCCAAAGCTTTGCAAGAGGCCAGTCAATGCCCGCTTGGCGTGCACATAGGCGTGCATAAATCCGTGCCGGCCCAAGCTGGCATGGGCGGAGGCTCATCGGATGCAGCCTCAACGCTACTTGCACTCAATCGCCTATGGGGACTCCAACTCCCGCTAACAGCACTGCAAAAAATTGGTTTAAAACTGGGAGCTGATGTACCATTTTTCTTGAACGGCCAACATGCGTGGGTAGAGGGCATCGGAGAAAAAATTACGCCATTGGCCCTGCCAAATGCACGGTTTGTAGTGGTGAAACCCGACGCCGGGCTAGAGACCAAATTGATTTTCTCAGACCCCTCCCTCAAACGCGATACTGAGCCTGCTATAATTTCAGGCTTCGCTACAAACGCACTCGGATCCGTATTTAATTTCGGCCGAAACGACTTGCAGCCCGTTGCCCAAAGGCTTTGCCCCGGTGTTACACAAGCTATTGAATGGCTTGCGTCCAAGGGTTTAAATGGCCGGATGACTGGCTCTGGAAGTGCAGTGTTTGCGCACTTGTTGAACGAGGTCGATATCACTAATGCACCTGCTGCATTCTTGGTCAGGCTGTGCAACAGTTTGGATGCTCATCCCTTGTCAGGCTGGGCAGCCAGCGAGGAATAATGACGGTTTAATGGTCGGTAGCGTTGAGCTGCCAACCGGTGTAGGGGAATCGCCAAGTTGGTTAAGGCACTGGATTTTGATTCCAGCATGCGAAGGTTCGAATCCTTCTTCCCCTGCCAAATCTGTGACCCGGTGCGTGCCGGGTACGGCGCGCGCAACCTAATGGAATAAACCTAACTTCTTCGTTGGAACCCACATGCAGGCATCTCCCCCTCCTGATTTCATGGTTTTCACCGGCAACGCCAATCCTGCCATGGCGGCAGATATTGCGCGCCATTTGGGTATTTCATTGGGGGCTGCTACCGTAGGTCGTTTCTCTGACGGGGAAGTGACGGTAGAGATCAACCAAAACGTGCGCGCGCGCGATGTGTTTGTGGTGCAAAGCACCTGCGCCCCCACCAATGAGAATTTGATGGAATTGCTGATCATGGTGGATGCGCTCAAGCGTGCATCGGCCGAGCGCATCAGCGCAGTCATCCCCTATTTTGGTTATGCCCGCCAAGACCGCAGGCCCCGCTCCAGCCGGGTGCCTATTACGGCCAAGGTGGTGGCCAATATGCTGCAAACCGTGGGTGTAGCCCGCGTTTTGACCATGGATTTGCATGCAGACCAAATACAGGGTTTCTTTGATATCCCGGTAGACAATATTTATGCATCGCCCGTGCTCTTAGGCGATTTGCGCCAAAAGAACTACGACGACCTGATTGTGGTCTCCCCGGACGTAGGTGGCGTGGTGCGCGCACGCGCGCTGGCCAAGCAGCTCGGCTGCGATTTGGCCATCATCGACAAACGCCGCCCCCGCGCCAATGTGAGCGAGGTGATGCACGTCATCGGCGAAATTGAGGGGCGCAACTGCGTCATCATGGACGACATGATTGACACTGCAGGCACGCTGGTAAAAGCGGCAGAAGTGCTCAAGGAGCGCGGCGCCAAGAAGGTGTATGCCTATTGCACGCACCCCATTTTCTCCGGCCCGGCCATTGAGCGCATTGCCAACGGCGATGCCTTGGACGAGGTGGTGGTAACCAACACCATCCCCCTGAGCACTGCAGCCATGGCCTGCAAAAAAATTCGCCAACTCACTGTGGCCCCGTTGATCGCCGAGACGATTCAACGCATCGCCAAGGGTGAGTCGGTTATGAGTTTGTTCTCTGATCAAGAAAACCTTTTCTGATACGGGGAACAAAAAGCGGACACCATTGCCTGCACGGATGCAGGTAAAGGCTGTCTTTTTAAAATCGGAGTCACACTGGTCGCGGTGGACTCTTACTGGAGTAAGTTATGAAATTTGTCGCTTTTGAGCGCGCTAAGCAGGGCACGGGTGCGAGCCGCCGTCTCCGCATCACCGGTCGCACACCCGGTATCGTTTATGGTGGTTCTGCCGAACCCTTGGCAGTGGAACTCGACCACAACGCCTTGTGGCACGCCATCAAAAAAGAAGCTTTTCACGCTTCTGTGCTGGACATGGAATTGAACGGCAAAGAAAGCAAAGTGTTGTTGCGCAACGTGCAAATGCACCCCTTCAAACAATTGATTTTGCACATCGACTTTCAACGCGTCGATGCCAACACCAAGCTGCACATGAAAGTGCCATTGCACTATAGCGGTGACGAGTTGTCCCCCGCAGTGAAAACTGATGGTTGCATTGCCAACCACGTGGTGACCGAAATTGAAGTGCTGTGCTTGCCTGCTGACCTGCCTGAATTCATCGCTGTGGATTTGAGCAAGCTGAAAAAAGGCAGCTCGCTGCATTTGAACGACATCGTTTTGCCTAAAGGCGTGACAGCTGTCACCCACGGCAAGAAGAACCCCGTGTTGGTGTCCGTGGTAGCCGTTGCTGGCGCCGAAGTGGCTGCACCTGAAGCTGCTGACGCAGCTGCAGCAGCACCCGCTGGCAAGGCAGCACCTGCGGCGAAAGCACCTGCGGCGAAAGCACCTGCTGCAAAGCCCGCTGCTAAAAAATAAATTGCGTTAACACGCAATGCATCAACGGCCCACTTCGGTGGGCC
>JBIIYT010000043.1:0-11132 GCA_044346675.1 Rhodoferax sp.
GTGTCTCCAAACGTCTCGCCGTTATAGCACGGCGGGCAATGCCAAAATGTGAAAATCAAACCATGCCCCGCCCGATAAAAGCCACTGTCCACCCCCAAGCCCTGCAGCACAACTTGTCTTGTATGCGCAAGCGCGCGCCCGACGCGCGGGTCTGGGCCGTGGTGAAGGCCAACGCCTATGGGCATGGCATAGAGCGCGTGTTTGAAGGCCTGCGCGGTGCAGACGGCTTTGCTTTGCTGGACTTGAACGAAGCCCAGCGTGTGCGCGACCTGGGCTGGCGCGGGCCCATTTTGCTCCTAGAGGGTGCGTTTGAGCTGCGAGACTTGGAGCTGTGTTCGCGCCTGGACCTGTGGCACACCGTGCATTGCAGCGCACAAATCGACATGCTGGCTGCGCACAAGACCAATGTGCCGCACCGGGTGTTCCTCAAGATGAACTCGGGCATGAATCGCTTGGGGTTTGCTCCAGCCCACTACCGTGCCGCGTGGCACCGGCTCAATGCGCTACCTCAAGTGGATGAGATATCCCTCATGACCCACTTTAGCGATGCCGATGGCCCACGCGGTGTGGCGGCGCAGCTCGCGGTGTTTCATGCCGCCAGTGACGACCTGCCCGGCGAGCGCTCTTTGAGCAACAGTGCAGCCACCTTGCGCCACGCCACGGCGTTTGATTGGGTGCGCCCCGGTATCGCGGTGTATGGCAGCGCACCCGACTATCCCGAGCACATTGCAGCGCACTGGGGCTTGCAGCCCACTATGACGCTGGCAGCCCACATCATTGCGGTGCAAGAGCTCGCCAGCGGTGATACTGTGGGCTATGGATCAAGCTTTGTGGCACCAGGCGCCATGCGCATCGGCATTGTGGCCTGTGGTTATGCCGATGGTTACCCGCGCCTGTGCCCCACGGGCACACCCGTTTTGGTGGACGGCGTGCGCAGCCGCACCTTGGGGCGGGTGAGCATGGACATGATTGCGGTGGACTTGAGCGCCGTGCCCCAGGGTGGCATGGGCACTGAGGTCACCCTATGGGGCCGTGCGGCCAACGGCGTGGTGCTGCCCATCGATGAAGTAGCCGCCAGTGCGGGCACGGTCGCGTATGAGCTGATGTGTGCACTGGCTGCACGGGTACCCACTGGAGTAGGCCCATGAAGTATTTCCCCATTCCCATCGCCATGCTAGAGATTGGCAAGCCCTTGCCCGTGGATGTGTGGACTCCTGCGGGCACCTTGCTTTTGCGCAAGGGGCAGCCGGTGGAGTCGGAGCAGCACCGAGAAAAACTCTATGCCCACCAAGCATCCTCTACTTTGAGTGACGCATTGGCTTGGCAAAGAAGTTACGAGCGCATGGTCCACACCATGCTGCGCGAGGGGGCGGACTTGCAAGACATCGCCCGTGCGCCCATGCCCAGTGAAATTCGCACCGCCGATTTCGCCGAAGGCCGTCAAATCGATGGCGGCTGGCTCGACCTGCAAGAGGTGCTGCGTGGCATCTTGTACCAAGGCGGCTTGGCTATTAACCCGCTGCCACGGCTGGTGGGTATCGAAGAAAAAGCCATGGCGCTACTAGATGCCGACACCGACGACAGCTTGTTTTGTTTGCTGCAAGCCCTGGCCGATGACAGCTTAGGCTATTGCGCCACCCATGCCTTGCTGTGCAGTGTGCTGTGTAAGCTGACAGCCCAAAAACTGGGCTTGGACAAAGCGCAGACACAATCACTGGTAAGCGCTGCGCTGACCATGAACATTGGCATGGCCCGCGCCCAAGACAGTTTGGCGCGCCAGAATTCTGCGCCCAGCGAATTTCAGCGAACCCTTATTCGCGAGCACCCGCAAAAAAGCGCAGAAATACTGCGTGGTTTTGGCGTAGAAGACGAAGACCATTTGGGCTTAGTGTCTTGGCACCACGCTGACAACTTAGCGGAGCGCTCTAATGGACTAGAGGCCTTGCGAGGCATTTTGAGCTTGGCCGACGGCTTTGTGGCCCGCATGGCAGCGCGCAAAACTCGCCCGCCGTTGGCTCCGGTCAAGGCGGTGCGCAGTATGGTGCTGGGTGCTGAGGGCGATGACATTGGGGTAGGTTCGGCCATGGCGCAGTCGGTCGGCTTTTACCCGCCCGGCAGCTACGTCCAGCTCACCAATGGCGATACCGCAGTGGCAGTGCAGCGCGGTACCCGTGCCAATGCGCCCTGGGTCATCAGCATTGCCGATAAGAATGGCACACCCATCAGCATGTACCAGTGCAAAGACACCGCCAACCCAGCGTACTCCATTGCGGCCCCGTTGGATTTTCAGAAAATTCGTATCGCGGTGAGCCTAGAAAAAGTGCGAAAAGCCAGAACGAGAATACCTATTTAAACTGGTGTTTTATACAGTAACATCTGGGCTATGGCCAAAGAAAAATCTGTATATGTCTGCACCGAATGCGGTGGAACCAGCCCCAAGTGGCTGGGCAAATGCCCCGCTTGCAATGCCTGGAACACGCTGATCGAATCGGTGGCCGACAGCGCCGCCCCCACCAAAAACCGCTTTGCCTCGCTGGCCAAAACTGCTGAAGTGGCCGTGTTGGGTGACATTGACGCGGTGGACATGCAGCGCACTCCCACCGGGCACGAAGAACTGGACCGCGTGCTGGGCGGGGGCATTGTGGAAGGTGGCGTGGTGCTTATAGGTGGCGACCCTGGCATTGGTAAATCCACTTTGCTGCTGCAGGCGCTGGACTCGCTGCAGCGTAGTGGCAAAAGCACCTTGTATGTGACCGGCGAAGAAAGCGGCGCGCAAGTGGCGCTGCGTTCGCGCCGCCTGGGGCTGGACCACAGCCAAGTGAAGGTGCTGGCCGAGATTCAGCTGGAGCGCATTTTGGCCACGCTCGGCGACACGCAGCCCGATATTGCGGTGATCGACTCCATTCAAACCGTTTACTCCGACCAGCTCACCTCCGCACCGGGGTCGGTCGCGCAAGTGCGCGAGTGCGCAGCACACCTCACCCGCGCAGCCAAGGCCAGTGGTGTGTGCATCGTGCTGGTGGGGCATGTCACCAAAGAAGGTGCGCTGGCCGGGCCGCGCGTGCTGGAGCACATGGTGGACACGGTGCTGTACTTTGAGGGCGACACGCACAGCAGCTTTCGCCTAGTGCGCGCCATCAAAAACCGCTTTGGCGCGGTGAACGAGATTGGCGTGTTTGCTATGACCGAAAAAGGCCTCAAGGGGGTGAGCAACCCCAGCGCCATTTTCTTGAGTCAGCATGCCGAGCCGGTGCCTGGAAGCTGTGTGATGGTCACGCTAGAGGGGACCCGCCCCATGCTGGTGGAAATACAAGCCTTGGTGGACAGTGGTGGACCCTCACCCCGGCGCTTGAGTGTGGGCTTGGACAAAGACCGCCTGGCCATGTTGCTGGCCGTATTGCACCGCCACGCAGGCGTGGCCTGCATGGACCAAGACGTGTTTGTCAATGCCGTGGGCGGTGTGCGCATTAGCGAGCCGGCGGCAGACCTGGCGGTGCTGCTGGCCATTACTTCTTCTCTGCGTGGCAAGCCCTTGCCCAAAGGCTTCTTCGCCTTTGGCGAAGTGGGGCTGGCCGGCGAGGTGCGCCCCGCACCGCGTGGCCAAGAGCGCTTGAAAGAAGCCGCCAAACTGGGTTTTAGCGTGGCGGTAGTGCCTAAGGCGAACGCGCCCAAAAAAGCCATTGAAGGCTTGACCATCCACGCTGTAGACCGCGTGGAGCAGGCGATGGACGTGGTGCGCGGACTGCTTTGACGCGCACATGCCGCAAGCCCTTAAGAAAGGCTTAATCTGTAAAACGTATCGTGGGCTCTGTAAAGGAGTCACCCATGAAACAGATTGTCCCTTTGAAGGCCGTGCGTCCCTTGCTGGGCTTGACGCTTGCGGGCCTGTTCGGCGCAGCCCACGCCGTGAGCCCGGCGCAGCAGCTAGAGCAGTACACCGTGCAGGCAGGTGCTCCCGCCCAAGCCGTGCGTGGCCAGCAGTTTTTTACCACCCGGCATGGCAAAGAGTGGAGTTGCGCTTCGTGCCACGGCGCGCTGCCCACGGTGGATGGCAAGCATGCCAGCACCGGCAAATTGATTGCGCCGCTCGCTCCTGCGTTTAACCCCAAGAGCTTTACCGATGCAGCCAAGACCGAAAAATGGTTTCGCCGCAATTGCAACGACGTAGTGGGCCGCGAATGCAGTGCTGCTGAAAAGGCAGATGTGTTGGCGTGGCTGATGAGCTTGAAGCCCTAACCACCCCAAGCAGCGCCTGCCAGCTCTTAAGTACCCAAAATATATGAAAAGTAAGCCTTTCGCGCAGATGCATAAAGCTTTTACTGCTATTAATTTAGGAGTAATTTGTGCTGCTTTGCTATCACTGGCAGGCCTTGCGCACGCCGATTCCGGTGGCGGCCCCCGCGTGCCACTGCTGCCCAAATACCAAGAAGAGTGCGCGGCGTGCCACATCGCGTACCCGCCGGGCATGTTGCCAGCACCCTCGTGGAATCGGCTCATGGGCTCGCTCAACAAACACTATGGAGTGGATGCCTCGCTAGACGAAGCCACTGTGCGCGAGTTATCGCTTTGGCTCAAGTCCAACGCAGGCACCTACAAGCGGGTGAGCGAAGAGCCGCTCCAAGACCGCATTACCCAATCTGCGTGGTTTGTGCGCAAGCACCGCAAGGTGGATGCACCGGTGTGGCAGCTCGCCTCGGTCAAAAGCGCGGCCAACTGTGCCGCGTGCCACACGGGCGCAGCGCAAGGCCGCTACAACGAATCTGAACTGAAATACCCACCTGGCCTTGACGCGCGCTCGCGCCGAGCTTGGTCTGATTGAACGAAAGGAGTATGACTATGCACACCAACACCCTAGAGGCTGCGGGCGCCGCTGCGCCCACCACCCGGCGCATGGTGGATGCGCCCACCCGGGTTTTTCATTGGCTCTTTGCGCTCAGCTTTGTGGGGGCGTACCTCACCGCTGAGGGCGAGAGCTGGCGCATGCTGCATGTCACGCTGGGCTACACCATGGCAGGCTTGCTGGCGTTTCGGGTGTTGTACGGCGTATGGGGCCCGCCGCAGGTTCGCCTCTCGCTCATGCTGCGCAAGCTTAAACCCGGCCCCCAGTGGGTAAGGGGGGCGATTGCACACGTCTCGCACCAGTTCTCCAGCAAATCTGGGGGTGAGGCCGAGGGTGGCCCTGCGGCCATCCAGTGGCGGCAAGGGCAAAATTTGTTGCTCTCTATCGCAGTGGTGGCAATCTTGGCATTGGTGGTGCCGCTTACCATGTCGGGTTATGCCACCTTCAACGACTGGGGTGATGCACTGGGTGGTGACTGGCTGGAGGACGTGCATGGCTTTTTGGGTGACGCACTGTTGGCCGTGGTGCTGGCACATGTGGCGCTGATAGCGGGCCTGAGCCTGCTGCGCAGGAAAAATTTGGCCCAAGCCATGGTCACCGGCCGGGGGCAAGGCCCAGGGCCTGATTTGGCCAAACGCAACCATGCGTGGTTGGCAGCGCTGGTGTTGTTGGCGGTGCTGGCGTTTTGGGCCTGGCAGTGGCAGCAGGCACCCCATGGGCTGCTGTATGGTGGTGACCCAAGCGGTGCCGCTTCCAGCCGCCACAATGTGGAGGATGACGATTAGTGGCCTGTGTTGCTGCTGAGCTTTGGGAGTCAAGGATGCGCGTATTGTTGGCGGAAGACGATGCCATGCTGGGTGATGGCCTTCGCGCGGGCCTGCGTCAGCAGGGCTTTGTGGTGGACTGGGTGCGTGATGGTGAGGCGGCCGAGCGGGAGCTGCTGTCGGGTGACTACGCGGCGGCGGTACTAGACCTGGGCCTGCCGCTCAAAGACGGGCTGGATGTGTTGCAGGCGGTGCGTGCGCGCAAAATCAACACCCCGGTGCTGGTGCTCACCGCGCGCGACGCCGTGCCCCAGCGTATTCGCGGCCTTGACTTGGGCGCGGACGACTACGTCATCAAACCCGTAGACCTGCTGGAGCTGGGCGCGCGCTTGCGCGCATTGGTGCGCCGCGCGCATGGCCAGGTGCAGGACGTATTGCAGTGTGCGGGCGTGGTGCTAAACCCAGCCACGCGGCAGGTAAGTTTGCATGGAGCGAACGTCACTCTGTCCACTCGCGAATTCGATTTGTTGCACGCCCTGATGCTGGGGGCGGGGCGCGTGCTCTCACGTGAACACCTAGAGCAGCAGCTCTACAGCTGGGGCTATGAGGTGGAAAGTAACGCCGTGGAGGTGCATATCCACCACCTGCGCCGCAAGTTGCATGCGGATGCCATACAAACCGTGCGCGGCGTGGGCTACACCATGGCGCGGGACTTGGAGAGCGCATGAGTACGCGCTTGTCATTGAAGTCATTGCAGGCAAGGCTGTTGGCCTTGCTACTCAGCTTGGTCGCTTTGGTTTGGTTGACAGCTGCCGCGCTGACCTGGGTGGACGCACGCCATGAGTTGGATGAGTTGTTTGACGGCCACTTGGCCCAAGCCGCTGCCTTGCTGGTGGTGCAACAAACGCACGCGGGGGGCGACGATGACCATGCCTTGAGCGATGCCCCGGTGCTGCACAAGTACGCACCCCGCGTGGCGTTTCAGGTGTTTCACGAAGGGCAGTTGCTGATGCGCTCGGCGAATGCGGGGACGCAGCCTATGTCGCCGCAGACGAGTGGTTTTTTGACCGTGCGTTTGGCAGACGGTGCCCAGTGGCGGGTGTTTGGCACGCGCGGTGGTGAAAGCGATGTGCAGGTATTCGTGGGCGAGCAAACGCAAACCCGGGGTGAAATTTTGTGGGCCGTGTTGCGCGGCATGCTGCTGCCCTTGGTCTTTGCACTGCCGGTGCTGGCGGTACTGCTGTGGTGGGCCGTGCGCAAGAGCCTCTCACCATTGCGCCAGCTCAGCCTGGCCTTGGGCCAGCGTCAGGCACAGGCGCTGGAGCCTGTGGTGCTGAGCGATGTGCCCAGTGAAATTCAGCCTCTGGTGCAAGCACTCAATGCTTTGTTCGGGCGCATTGACGCCATGGTGGCAGCCGAGCGCCGCTTCACCGCCGATGCAGCGCATGAGCTGCGCACCCCCATAGCGGCCATACGCATCCAAGCCCAAGTAGCGCTGGGCGCGGGGGGCGACACGGCGCAGCGCGAGCACGCGCTGCAAAACACCCTGGCGGGCTGCGACCGCGCCACGCGGCTGGTAGACCAACTGCTCACCTTGTCTCGGCTAGAGGCCGCAGCGGCGCAGGGCAGCCCTGCGGTGCCAGCGGCGCAGGCAGTGGACCTGAGTGCCGTGGTGCGCCGGGTGGCGGGCGATGTGGCGCCCGCCGCGTTAGCACGCCAGCAAACGCTGGAGTTGGATGCCCCGCAAGCCTGTGCTGTGCAGGGCGATGAAACTTTGCTGGCGGTGCTGGTGCGTAATCTGCTGGACAACGCCGTGCGTTACAGCCCGCACCACGCACGCATCGTCGTGCAAGTGGCCTCGCAAGACGGGCACACGCTGCTGCAGGTGCAAGACAGTGGCGCCGGCATGAGCGCGACTGAAATGGCCCGCTTGGGTGAGCGCTTTTACCGCGTGCTGGGCCACGAGCAGCCGGGCAGTGGCTTGGGTTGGTCGATTGTGCAAAGAATTGCAGCGACCAGCGGCGCGCAGCTCGAGGTGGCGCGGTCCGCGTCTTTGGGGGGCTTGGCGGTGCGTGTGCGGTGGCCTACGCAACCAAGCAATTAGCGGTCCGGGAAGCCTGCCAAAATACGGGCTATGCCATTTCAGAAAGTTTTGATTCCTCTAGCCTGCGCTGCACTGCTCTATGGTGCCTACCACTACTATGCGTGGCCTGGCGTGGCGGTAGCTACGGGTGCGCTGGTCATGTGGATACTGCTGCACTTCACCCGCATGGTGCAGGTACTCACACGTGCGGCCCACCGGCCTATGGGCTATGTGGACAGCGCGGTCATGCTCAATGCCAAGCTCAGGCCCGGCATGTCCTTGTTGCACGTGGTGGCCATGACCCGTGCACTAGGGGCCTTGCAAAGCGCCAAAGACGCCCAGCCCGAGGTCTACCGCTGGACGGATGCCAGCCAGTCGCACGTCACGTGTGAATTTACTGGTGGCAAGCTTAAAACTTGGGCTTTGCAGCGACCCCTCCCCGCTGACCAAGCGCCCGATGCCCTGGCCGCAGCTCCTAGCGCAGCCCCTTAAAATCAGCCTCTCGCCGAAATCGCCACCTCAACTCTTTAAGGACACTCCTTCGATGACCGCTCTACCCCCTTCTATGTCCGACCGCGACGGCAAAATCTGGATGGATGGCCAGATGGTGGACTGGCGCGACGCCAAAATCCACGTGCTCACCCACACCCTGCACTACGGTTGTGGCGCGTTTGAGGGCGTGCGCGCTTACAAGGGCGTGGGCGGCACCGCCATTTTCCGATTGGCCGAGCACACCGAGCGCTTGTTTAACAGCGCCAAAATTTTGCGTATGAAGATTCCGTTCACCCAAGAGCAGGTCAACGAAGCGCAGTGCGCGGTGATTCGCGAGAACAAGCTGGAGTCGGGCTACCTGCGCCCGCTCACCTGGATTGGTGACCGCAAACTGGGCGTGAGCCCCAAGGGCAACACCGTGCACCTCATGGTGGCCGCGTGGCCTTGGGGGGCCTACTTGGGCGAAGAGGGCATGAAGCGCGGCATTCGCGTCAAAATTTCTAGCTATACCCGCCACCATGTGAATATCACCATGACGCAGGCCAAGGCGGTGAGCAACTACACCAACTCCATTTTGGCCAACATGGAAGCCACCGATGATGGCTACGACGAGGCCATGCTCTTGGACGCCAACGGCTTTGTGAGCGAGGGCGCGGGCGAAAACCTCTTTGTGGTGAAGAACGGTGTGGTTTACACGCCCGACCTGTCTGCCGGGGCCTTGAACGGTATCACCCGCAACACCGTTATGCACATTTGCAAAGACCTGGGGCTGGAGTTGGTACAAAAGCGTATCACCCGCGACGAGGTGTACATCTGTGACGAAGCCTTCTTTACTGGCACGGCGGCAGAGGTCACGCCCATTCGCGAGCTGGACCGCATAGAGCTGGGCCGCGATGACTACGTGGGCAGCCGGGGCCCCATTACCGAAAAAATCCAAAGCGCGTTCTTTGACATTGTGAACGGCCGCAACCCCAAGTACGCCCATTGGCTCACCAAAGTTTGAAGTCATGACCTCTACCGCAATTGAACTCCTAGCTAAAGACCTCAACCACCAAGGCGGCGTGTTCTGCCCCAGCCCGGTGGCGCACATGCAAACTTGGAACAACCACCCGAAGGTGTACCTGGACGTAGCCCGCACCGGCCAAGCCAAGTGCCCCTACTGCGGCACGGTGTACAAGCTCAAGGACGGCGAACATTTCGACAGTGGGCATTAAGGCCCCCACGCTCCACCGCTGCGCGGGTCGCTGCCCCCCGAGGGGGCTAACCCGCCTTGGGGCGGCCCGGCGGCGGGTTCTATGACTAGGTCTTTGGTTATCGCGCCCCAATGGATTGGGGATGCGGTGATGACCGAGCCTCTTCTGCGCCGCCTGCACGCGCGCGGTGAGCGCATTACCGTAGGGGCTCTGCCCTGGGTGGCGCCCGTGTACCGGGCTATGCCGCAGGTGGCTGATGTAGTGGAGTTGCCCTTTGCCCACGGTGGCCTGCAGTGGCGTGCCCGGCGCAGTGTGGCCAAGCAGTTGCGCGGCCAGTTTGACGTGGCCTATGTGTGCCCCAATTCTTTGAAGAGCGCCTTGCTGCCTTGGTGGGCCAATATCCCCCGCCGGGTGGGCTACCACGGCGAGGCCCGCTTTGGCCTGCTTACGCACCGCCTGCCCAATCCACCCCAGGGCAGCCGCCCGCCTATGGTGGCTTTTTACTCTGCACTCAGTGGCCAGACCAATGTGCAAGCCGACCAGCCCCAGTTGCACTTGCAAGGGCGCGTGGTAGATGCCGCGCTGGCGGCGCTGCACCTGCGTTACCAAGGCTACTACGTGCTAGCCCCCGGCGCTGAATACGGCCCCGCCAAACGCTGGCCCGCACGCCACTTTGCCGAGCTGGCCTGCCAGTTGCCACTGCCCACCGTGCTCTTGGGCTCGGCCAAAGAGGCGGCGCTGTGCGCAGAAATTGCTGCCAGCGTGAACGCCAGCAAGCCCGGCCAGTGCATAGACCTGTCAGGCCGCACCACGCTAGACCAAGCGCTGGCCACCATTGCGGCGGCCAAAGCCATGGTCAGCAACGACTCAGGGCTCATGCATGTGGCTGCTGCTTTTGGCGTGCGCCAAGTGGCGGTGTTTGGCTCGTCCAGCCCCTTGCACACCCCGCCCTTAAGCCCCCAAGCCACTGTGCTGTGGCTGAAAAACGATGCCAGCTACCAGCCGCCGCTAGACTGCGCCCCCTGCTTTCAGCGGGAGTGCCCGCTGGGGCACACGCGCTGTTTGAGCGACTTGTTGCCTGCTACGGTGCTGGGGCTTTTGTAGCGTTTGCGGTGCTTGGGAGCAAAAAAAAGCCACCCGAAGGTGGCTTTGTAAAAGTTCCCGATGGGAACGTCGTTGGAACCTGTTGAAGCAAACCTATTGGGTGGTCTCGCTTCCATCCTTGTAGGCTGTGACAGCAGCTGAATGAACTGTAAGCTAGCTGCTAGGTTTGTAACATCCCCTGTTTATGGGATGCCTCCCCATTTTTAGGCAGGCGGATTTGGAAGCACGCCCCGCCTTCGGCCCGGTTGCTGCACGATGCACTGCCGCCATGGCGTTGTGCGATGGACTTGACCAAGGCCAGCCCCAAACCCACGCCGCCGTCACCCTCTGATGCGCCGGGAAGTCGGTAAAAGGGTTCAAAGATACGGCTTTGGAGCGCATCTGGCACCCCGGGGCCTTGATCGCACACTTGGATGACGGCTTGCCCTGCCTCCTGTGTCAGCTTCAGGGTGACCGTGCCACCGGCATGGCGCTTGGCGTTTTCTAGCAAATTGCGCACAGCGCGGCGCAGCAGTTTGGCAATGCCCGGCACTACTAAAGAAGGCGTGCTTACCTCTAAGTGGGCCGATGTGCGGGCACATTCTTCGGCGGCCAAGCCGACCAGGTCGACCTGCTCTACCGTTCCCATATCGGCTTCACGCGCATCCAAGCGGCTG
>JBIIYT010000331.1:0-3379 GCA_044346675.1 Rhodoferax sp.
GCGCGTGTTGTTTTGCGCAGTGCGCTCTAGGGCCGTCCAGCCGTGCAGCAGGGTTTAGCCCACGCGCATGCCCGGCACTGCGCCGGGCCAGGGGTTCAAAATGTGCAGCCCCGGGTGCGCTTGTTCGTCGGCATGGCTGGCGGCCAGCACCATGCCTTCGCTCATGCCAAACTTCATCTTGCGTGGCGCCAGGTTGGCCACCACCACGGTGAGCTGGCCCACCAGGTCTGCAGGCTTGTAGGCGCTGGCAATGCCGCTAAACACATTGCGCGTAGTGGGCTGGCCAGTAGCGTCTTTTTCGCCCACATCGAGCGTTAGGCGCAAGAGTTTGGTGGAGCCTTCCACTGCTTCACAGTTCACTATTCTTGCAATGCGCAGGTCGATTTTGGCAAAGTCGTCAATGCCAATGGTGGGCGCTATGGGTGCGCCGCCAGGTGCGTTGGGGTCTGCGGGCGCGGCGGCTTGTGTCTTGTATTTTGCTACTGTTTTAGGAGCTGCTTGCGCCGGTTTTGCCTCGGGCGCAGCCTCTTTTGCTTCGAACAAGGCGTCCAATTGCTCGGGGGTGACGCGTTGCATGAGGTGTTGGTAGGGTTGGATGCTGTGACCGCCCATCAATACTTGCGGGTTGATGCGATTGGCAGCGTTTTCACCCTCTGGTGTGATGAGCAAGTTTTCTGCATTTGCCCATGTGAGCGATGGAATATTAAAGAGCTCTTCTACCTTTTGAGCCGTTTCCGGGAGAATGGGTTTAAGCGCAAGCGTGAGTAGCTTAAACATGAGCAAACTAAACGAGCAAACGACATGAAGCTCGGCTTGCTTATCAGCATGTTTAGATAAATCCCATGGCGCACGTTCGCTAACGTATTCGTTGGCGCGGTCAGTCAGCATCATTACATCGCGTAGTGCTTTCGAATACTCGCGTGCTTCGAGGGCTTTGCGAATATCGGGCATGAACGTGGCGAAAGTGGTGAGCAACATCACCTCCTGCGGTGCATTCTCATAGCCTTCCGCCAATTTGCCGCCGAATTTCTTGGTGATGAAGCCGGAAGTGCGACTGGCAATATTGATGTACTTGCCAATCAAATCGCTATTGACCCGCGCCATAAAGTCATCGGCGTTGAAGTCAATGTCTTCATTGCGCGCGGACAGCTTGGCGGCCAGGTAGTAGCGCAGCCACTCGGGGTTCATGCCCAGGCTTAGGTACTTGAGTGGGTCTAGGCCCGTGCCGCGGCTCTTGCTCATCTTCTCGCCGTTGTTCACGGTCAAGAAGCCGTGCACAAACACGTTGTTCGGCGTTTTGCGGCCGCTGAACTTGAGCATGGCGGGCCAGAACAGGGTGTGGAAGGTGACGATGTCTTTGCCGATGAAGTGGTACTGCTCGGTGTCTGGCGCGGCCATGTATTCGTCAAAGCTGCGGGTGTCGCCATGTTTGGCCTTGGGGCCGCCTCCCGTTGCTGATTGAGCAAACCAGTTTTTCAGTGAGGCAAGGTATCCAACCGGGGCGTCCAGCCACACGTAGAAGTACTTGCCCGGTGCATCAGGTATCTCAATGCCGAAGTAGGGCGCATCGCGGCTGATGTCCCAGTCGCCCAGGCCTTCGCTCTTACTGCCGTCGGGGTTGGTGCGGACGCTGAACCACTCTTTGATCTTGTTCGCCACTTCGGGCTGCAGTTTTCCATCTTGCGTCCACTTTTCCAAAAACTCTACGCAGCGTGGGTCGGAGAGTTTGAAGAAAAAGTGTTCCGAACTTTTCAGTTCCGGCTTGGCACCAGAGAGGGTAGAGAAGGGGTTGATGAGGTCGGTGGGCGCATACACCGAGCCGCACACCTCGCAGTTGTCGCCGTACTGGTCTGCTGCGTGGCACTTGGGGCACTCGCCTTTGATGTAGCGGTCGGGCAGAAACATGTTCTTCTGCGGGTCGAAGAACTGCTCGATTGTGCGGGTCTCTATCAGGCCGGTGGATTTAAGGTCGCGGTAAATCTGGCGTGCTAGCTCGTGGTTCTCGGACGCGTCGGTGCTGTGCCAGTTGTCAAAGCTGATGTGAAAGCCGTCCAGGTACTGCTTGCGCCCGGCGGCAATGTCGGCCACAAACTGCTGAGGCGTTTTGCCAGCCTTCTCCGCTGCAATCATGATGGGCGCGCCGTGCGTGTCATCCGCCCCCACAAAATTGACCGCGTTGCCCTGCATCCTTTGGTACCGCACCCAAATATCGGCCTGGATGTACTCCATGATGTGGCCGATGTGGAAGTTTCCGTTGGCGTAGGGCAGGGCGGTGGTGACGAAGAGTTGGCGGGGCATGGGAAATGGGCTTTTTGGACGCAGCCCGTGATTTTAGTCTTTGGGCTGCAATGCTTGCGGGATCAGGCGCACAGGGTGCTCTGCGCCGTTCGTGCCCCCCGCCTTGCGGGCTCCTCCTTTACCTCACTGTGCAGAGCCCCCAGTGCGCCTGATCTGGCGAGCGCATTAGCTCCGTAGGCTCGCCCTGGGTTTTATCGGGCTGATCCCGAAATGCGGTTATAAACTAAAAACTTGGGTAAAAATTTTGGAGTTGAGCTGATGACCGGTGTAGTTGTTCACACGACAGGTTTAACAGCCATAACAGGTTAGAAGGATCGAATGCGTCTATCGACTCCCCTCATCGTAGGTCTCTCTTTCGCTTTGAGCACTGCCATCATTGGTGCCGCGCTCTGGTCTGTACCGTCCGTTCGCATTGAGTTTTCGGATGCAGCATACCTCAGCCCCGTTCAGTGGCTGCGTGTCGCCGAAGTGCTGTTGCCGCTTTTAGCGCTTTGCTCTTGGCCCTGGGTCGCCGCGCTTGCTCGGGCGTTCAGAGTGCCCGGTGATCCCGCGCCACTGGTCTTCGCCGTGGTCGGCATCCTGTTGGCAGCAGTTTTTTACGTTCCAATCTCGGGTGCACCCGCTGAGGGCATTGGCTACAACGTCATCTTCTTCGTGCTACTAGCGTGGATTGCATACCCTCTTTCCCTTTTGGCGCGAACAAATTAACAGTGGTATCTCCTTTTAACCCTTGGTTGCACGCGAAGTGTTACTGCAGGCTTTGCCTGCTTCTGCACTCGTGTGAGCTCAAATGTTGAACCTGCGCTTTAAGTGACCGCTTTTCCCCTGTCCCAAGGGTGATTGTCTGGCTACGACAGTGCCTCAGTGCCATGCAATTCGAGTATGTAAACGGCATCACTGCTACGAAGCATCCACCACAAATCCTCCAGCACAAGGCCAGCGGTGGGTGTCATCGTGAGGTAAAGGAGGAGCCCGCAGGGCTGGGGACACGAACGATGGCACTCACCGCTGGCCTTGGGCGGGCGCGTTCCGCCGCAGCACCGTCATCTGAAAGCCCCGTCAATCGTCGTAATGCCCCCGG
>JBIIYT010000332.1:0-3359 GCA_044346675.1 Rhodoferax sp.
ACCGCGCTTTGCGCCAAGGTATTCAGGTGGTGTTTCAAGACCCGTTTGGCTCGCTTTCGCCCCGCTTGCCTGTGGAAGAAATTGTGGGGGAGGGTCTGTTGGTGCACGAGCCGGGCCTGAATACGGCTCGGCGCCGCCAACGCGTGCAAGAAGCGCTGGCCGATGTGGGGTTGGATGAGGCGCAGTTCCCGGGGTTGTTGCAGCGCTATCCCCACCAGTTCTCCGGGGGTCAGCGCCAGCGCTTGGCCATCGCGCGTGCGCTCATCGTGCAGCCCCAGCTTTTGGTGCTGGACGAGCCCACCAGCGCGCTGGACGTGACCATGGCCCAGCAAGTGCTCACGCTCTTGCAGCATTTGCAGCGTACCCGTGGGTTGGCCTATTTGCTCATTACCCATGATGTGGCGGTCATCCGCGCTATGGCGCACCGTGTGATCGTGATGAAAGATGGTCGCATTGTGGAGAGCGGACCCATGGAGCAAGTGTTTGCGCAACCGCAACACGAGTACACCCAAATTCTGCTCGCCGCTGCCGATTAAGCCCTTACAAATCAAGCCACTTAGCGCATTTTTGCAGTACAATCCAAAGCTCACGACCAAACGGGCGGGTAATTACCGCCCGTTTTTTTTGGTCGATTGTTTTTGAGCAGGCAGATTTAGCGTGGCATTACAGGAAATTGTTGAGCAAACCGTGAGTGGTCTGGGCTACGACTTGGTAGAGGTCAGTCGCTCGGCCGGTGGTTTGTTGCGCATCACGATTGATCTGCCTTGGGTCAAGCCCGTGGATGGAGCGCCAGTGGTGGAGCAGTTCATCAACGTAGAAGATTGTGAAAAGGTCAATCGCCAGCTGCAGTTTGCGCTGGAGGTAGATGGTGTGGAATACAAGCGCTTGGAAATTTCTTCGCCAGGCATTGATAGACCGCTGCGCCATACGCAAGATTTTGAGCGTTTTGTGGGCCATGTGGTTGACCTGACGCTCAAAGCGCCCATGGGGGCTGCGGCGGCAGGGCAGGTCAGTGCCAGTCGAAAGAAATTTCGCGGCACTTTGGAAAAAGTAGTGGCTGCTGATGGAGTTGAGGGCTGGCAGATTGTGTGGAGCGACGCGCCCCCGGTCAAGCCCGGCCACAAGGTGAGTAAAAAGCGTGTGCCGCCACCGCTGCAGGCGCTGGGGTTTGCGTTGGATGAGTTGCGTGAAGCGCGCTTGGCGCCCATTGTTAGCTTCAAAGGCCGGGGTTCGGCCAGCGAAGTGGATGATGGGCTGCAGCAGGCTTGAGTTGTTTTGGGCTACGGTTTTAGGTTTTGTATTTTTGTATTGAATCAATAGAGTGTTCAGGAGAGTGATGGCATGAATCGCGAATTGTTGATGCTTGTAGAGGCTATTTCACGTGAAAAAAACGTGGAATTAGATGTGGTTATGGGTGCTGTAGAGGCTGCCTTGGCTCAGGCCACCAAGAAGCTGTATCCCGGCGAAGTGGACATCCGTGTCGCACTGGACCGCGACAGCGGCAACTACGAAACCTTCCGCCGCTGGCATGTGGTACCCGATGAGGCGGGTCTGCAGTTGCCTGACCAAGAAATTTTGTTGTTTGAAGCCAAAGAGCAAATCCCTGACATTGAAGTGGATGAGTACATCGAAGAGCCTGTGGACTCCGTGCCCATTGGCCGCATTGGTGCCATGGCGGCCAAGCAGGTCATCTTGCAAAAAATTCGCGATGCCGAGCGCGAAATGCTGCTCAACGACTTTATGTCGCGCGGCGAGAAGATTTTTGTGGGCACCGTCAAACGCATGGACAAGGGCGACATCATTGTGGAAAGTGGCCGGGTTGAAGGCCGCTTGCGCCGCGGTGAAATGATCCCCAAAGAAAACTTGCGTACCGGGGACCGCGTGCGCGCCATGATCATGGAAGTGGACTTGACCTTGCGCGGCGCCCCCATCGTGTTGTCGCGCTCTGCGCCCGAGTTCATGGTTGAGTTGTTCCGCCAAGAAGTGCCTGAAATTGAGCAAGGCTTGCTGGAGATCAAATCGTGCGCCCGTGACGCGGGCTCGCGCGCCAAGATTGCCGTTATTTCGCACGACAAGCGTGTGGATCCGATCGGCACCTGTGTGGGTGTGCGTGGTACCCGCGTGAATGGTGTCACCAATGAACTCGCTGGCGAGCGTGTAGATATTGTGCTGTGGAGCGAAGACCCAGCGCAGTTCGTGATAGGTGCTTTGGCACCTGCCAACGTGACCAGCATTGTGGTGGACGAAGAGCGCCATGCCATGGATGTGGTGGTGGACGAAGAAAACTTGGCCATCGCCATTGGCCGTGGTGGCCAAAACGTGCGCTTGGCGTCTGAGCTGACCGGCTGGAAGATCAACATCCTTGATGCGGCAGAATCTGAGCAAAAGCAAGCGGGCGAAGACGATGCTGGACGCAAGCTCTTCATGGAAAAGCTCGATGTGGACGAGGAGATGGCCGATCTGTTGATCTCAGAAGGCTTTACCAGTCTGGAGCAAATTGCCTACGTGCCCTTGGAAGAAATGCTCGAAATTGAGAGCTTTGACGAAGACACGGTCAATGAACTGCGCAGCCGGGCTAAAGACGCCCTGCTGACCATGGAAATTGCCCACGAAGAAAACGTCGAAGAAGTTTCGCTGGATTTGCGTGACCTAGAGGGCGTAACCGCTGAATTGATTGGCAAGCTGGCAGATGCCGGTGTCCACACCCGCGACGATTTGGCCGATTTGGCCGTCGACGAACTCACAGATATTACGGGCCAGTCTGCGGACGAAGCCAAGGCCCTCATCATGAAGGCGCGTGAACATTGGTTTACCAATGACACCGCTTCTCAGGCGTGATGGTTATGAAAGGTTACACAACACATGTCCAGTACGACCGTCGCCGAGTTTGCAAACGAACTCAAAAAATCGAACGAAACTTTGCTTGAGCAACTCAAGGCCGCTGGCGTGGCGAAAGCGTCCGCCAGCGATGTCCTGACCGATGCGGACAAGCACAGCTTGCTAACTTTTTTGCAAAGCAGCCATGGCACTGCCAGCGTGGAGCGCAAAAAGATTACTTTGGTTAAGCGCCAAACCACTGAGATCAAGCAGGCCGATGCCACTGGCAAAGCCCGTACGATTCAAGTAGAGGTTCGTAAAAAGCGTACCTTTGTGCGCCGTGATGATGGCGTTGATCAGGCTACCGAGGTGGCTGAAAAAGTCGAGTCGACCCCGGCACCAACTGAGCCCGTGATTGATAACGCAGAACTGCTGCGTCGGGAAGAAGAGGCCCAGCGCCAAGCCGAATTTATTCGCCGCCAAGAAGAAGAGTTGCTTGCGCGCCGCCAAGAGCGCGAAGCGCAAGAGTCTAAGGCGCGCGA
>JBIIYT010000334.1:0-3334 GCA_044346675.1 Rhodoferax sp.
GGGTTTGCGCAGCGGCCATCAATTGCTGCTGCACATCGGTTCGACGAGATTTAACGACATAACTACTGTACGCAGGTAGTGCAATCGCACTCAAAATTCCAATGATTGCGACCGTAATCATGAGTTCAATGAGCGTAAACCCACGGCCAAAGTGGCCACCAAAGTTTGAGGAGTGTTTCAACATATTGCTACCTTAATTTGCGGGGCACACGTAGGCAATGGTTTGCAATATCACCACACTTAGCGAATTTTTCCCTACACCCCTGCCCATCACGCTATAGGCTTTGCAGGCACTCTTGGAGCTGGTGGGTGGAGTAAAGGCAACGTTATCCAACCAATTTACCAGGTATTTGGCAGATGCAGGCGCGCTTGCATCCGCGTTGACCGCATCGGTATCGCTCCATACACTAGGCGCAGTGGCATCAGTTAGCGACGCTCCGATTCCTACTCCAGGGGTAGTGGTACTGGTGCATCCCGAATTGAGGCACATGTCTGCATTGGCCTGCAATTTTGCCAAGCCTTGGGTAAGCGCTTGCTCTGCGGCTAGTTTAGCCAAATTTCGGTCCATAGAGTTGCCCGCCATGCGCTCGCCCAGCACACTGCTGCGCATACTACCCAGCACCAACAAGGACACAACCGTCAGCAAGATCATAGTGACAACAAGTACAAAGCCTTGCTGTCCTGTGTGGGGGTTTTTATGAGTCATATCAACGATTCCTTAACAACACCGTTGTGTTCAATGTGCGGTAAAGCTTGCGATCATTTTGTGAACCTGAAATATCGTTATTTGCGCAATCTTTTACCGCCCCCGCTTTCACAATGGACGCATCGGTAGCCTCCGAGCGCAGCACCCAACAAATTTTTAGCGCCACAATTTGATCAGCAGTGTATGCGCCGAGAGAACTCACATACTCGTCCACAATACAGTCACGCGGCTTCACTCCGCCCAAAGCAGCGCCGCAACCAAAGTTTTCTGGCGTGTTCGCAGGCCCCGTATCCACTCCCATCTTGACAGAAAAATCCATCACCTCTGTGCCATTACCCGCACCTGCTGTGGCCGGGGCTATCCACTCCACCGCACCGCACAACAGCTTTGAACCATCTTTCTTAATGACTAGCGTTTGATCCGCCGCAGCTGGCGTTGAGCCATCGCAAATCACTTGGTTGGCCCCGTCTGTTCTGAACTTAACGGTAATGTCATTGTCGGCGTTAACACTAATGCGTGTGTCATCCAGATTGTCAGAGGCGGTCTCTCTGTAGCCGGCTTGCGAAATAATGCGCTGCAGCATGGCGTTGCCAAAGCGGCCGTCTTCGCTGAGGCGCTGCTGCATCTCTTGCAAACGAGCGGTTCCCTTGGAAGAGATATAAACCGAGGTCACCGCCACCATTGCCACCATCGATATGGCAATAGCTACCAGTAGCTCGACCAGAGAAAAACCTGTTTGCTGATGCCTCATTCGATCACCACGCTATAGCTGGACTCTTGGTCTGCAGAGTTGGCTGCCCGCCTGTTATCTAGCCAGGTAATAGTCAGTGTGTAGCGAAAAAAATCTGACGACGCGCCTGCCACCTGGCTAAGTGAGTAGGTGGAACCGGGCAATTGCTTTTGCAGCAGTGCGGCCCATTCATCCATCTCAGACTCCACCAAAGTCTCATGGGTGTCGCGCCCAGTGTCTTGCGAGGCGCAGGTATTCGTGGTGCCAGAGATTGCACATTTGGCAAAATTTGGCGGCTTGGTGGGCTGGGGGTCAGCATCAGCATTGGCCATATAGGGCGTGCGGATGGCTCTAATTCGGTCGGCAAGGTCGTTGCTAAGGTCTACCGCAACACTGCGGTAGTAGGCGCTGTCGTTGAGGCCCGTTGTCCTGACCTGGACTCCAGCCAAGCCGAGCAGACCAAAACCGAGCACGGTGATAGCGACCATCACCTCTATCAAAGAAGCGCCTTTTTGTGTGTTGCTTATGGGCATGTGGTGCTACCTATACTTTTGCTAACATGGCCGGACGCCGCAACACGCACAAGATGCTCTTTGCGCCCAGGCATGCACAGCTGAAAACTTGATGCTGCGCCTGCGCTACCAAAGGTGCCCGAAAAATCCACCGAAGTCGCACTGTCGGAATCAACCGAAAGGCCTGCAGTGGCCGCATTGCGCTGCAAAATGTTGGAACCTTCACCCACCATCCACCCCGTGGCCCAGGCTGATTCATCGGCGGTGCAGGTAAAAGTGGTAGCGGAGTTCGGTGTAGTGGACGGGCACACTTTGATGTTGCTGCGCCGCTTTATTGCCTCGGTGCGCGCCAAATTCAGTGTGCTGGCAAACTGGTCAGATTGCGAGGCCAGCCGTGCATCGCGCACCAGATCGATCATGCTAGGCACACCAATGGTCAGCAAGATGGCGGCAATGCTCAAGGTCACGATCAGCTCGACCAAAGTAAAACCCGCACGGCTGCAACGCCGCTGCGAAGGCCTAGCATCTGAAAAAAGCAAACGGCGCATGAAAAATCCTAATTTTTGAGTTCCCGCCATGTGCTGGACACTACCCTTACGCCACCAGTGGGTACGGGAGGCGCCTCTCCACAGTCAATATTGGCAGTTCCAACGGTGCCGAAACAAAACTTTCCACCTCCACTACCGTCAGGCCTTTGAGTAACCGCACCCTGGGGCCCGCCACCAACTAGGCCTGTCCCCACTCCTTGAGCATTGGCTTCTAACATTGCCACAAACCCTCCGGACCCGCTATAAGGGTCTGTACCAACCAAACTTGGCAAGCTCGTCAAGTTAGATGCATTGGCGACAAAGGTTAGCTCTGTCGGGATACCGTTGGACACCTTAAGTCCGCTGGCGTACGCTGTCCCCCCATTGATGGATGTGAACGGCAGCTGGTCCGCTGTAGTGGATCTTTTGTCACCGTTCATGTCAAGGAATGTATAACTTTTATTTGCCGACGGCTTGGCATTGTCTTTAGAAATGATAGAACCCGTGAGCGGATTTAAGGCCATGACCCAACCAGTCCCACCAGCCGTGCATTTCTCGGCGGAGATGGGCACACCAGTAGGGAAAAAAATAACGTTGGGATAAATCCTGGGCGTAGCCACTAGGCGCTCAGAACTTTCGGGCAAATTCATATACCAGCCATTTTTGTTGTTGGTTGAATCTTTCACATCAATGTCATTGCCACTCACTTTACGGAAGGTGCCTTGCAGATTGGTACCACCCGACACGGTGTACTCTTCAAGCACACTTTGCTGCACCAAGTCGCTTGTAATGGTCATGGTTGTGATGTTGCTTTGCATCTTGTCCAGTATTCCATAAAAAGCTTGTGTGGTGGTGGAAG
>JBIIYT010000335.1:0-3328 GCA_044346675.1 Rhodoferax sp.
ATCTTGGAACAATCCATTTTTTTGTCTTCCATCTTTGCGCCATCTTTAGGCGCACCGCCGTGCGCGCCAGCAAAGGCACCCACAGACGCAGTTGCAAAAGTAGCAGCAATCAACAGGGAAAACAATTTGCTCATGTGTAAACTCCAAAAAGTTGAATTGAACTGAATTGAACCACTAACGAATCTGGGAAGAGTCATTAACGCCGATACCATGCGTCGGCACACTATACAACGCTAATGCACCCTATTCAGTTGACCCGTTTTTTAACCTTGCGCTCTTTGGCGCTCATGGTGGCCTTGTCGGTGTGCGTCTGCCTTGCAGTAGCTGCGCCGCGCAAGCCCACATCAGACAAGGAAGTATTGGACAAGCTGCCTCTACGAGCAGGCGACACCAGCGTGCGTGAGCTCAGCACCTTGCGGGCGGCGGCGGCCAATGCTCCGGCTGACGCCAATGCAGCAGCCGCGCTGGCACAGGCCTACTTTGACCTTGCGATAGCCCGTGGAGACCCGCGCTACGTGGGCTATGCAGAGGCAGTGCTCAGTGGCTTTTCAGGCCCGCTGTCGGCCAAGCTGCTGTTGTTAAGGGGCATGCTGGGGCAGTACCGCCATGGCTTTACCAGTGCATTGAATGACTTCTCTGCAGCCTTGGCGCAAGACCCGAACCTGGCCGTGGCCCACTCTTGGCGGGCAGCCATATTCTTGGTCATGGCCGACTACCCAGCAGCCCAAAAAGAATGTAACGCTTTGCAACGCTTGGGGCGCAAGGCGCTATTAGGTGCCTGCTTGGGCCTGGCGCAGGCCTACAACGGTCAGCTAGACGCCGCCTACAAAACCTTGCAGGTGGCGCTCGACACCACCGCCGATGTGGACCAACGCCTTTGGCTTCTCACCCGCCTAGGCGAGGTTGCTGCGTGGCGTGGCCAAAGCCCAGTGGCCGAGCAGCATTTCCGCGAGGCCTTGAATTTGGGCCGCGATGATGGCTATCTGCTGGCCGCATGGAGCGACTTCTTGCTAGACCAAGGACGCGCGGCGGAGGTTGTCAAAGCGCTGGCGTCGTGGGAAGCGTCTGATGGCCTACTACTGCGACTAGCATTGGCCGAAGCTACTTTGAAATTGCCCAACGCAGTGCGCCACGCACAAGCCCTGGATGACAGGTTTGCTGCAGCCAAGTTGCGCGGCGACACCACCCACCAGGCAGAAGAAGCGCGCTTTCGCTTGCATTTGCGCAATGACAGCAAAGAGGCGGTGCGCTTGGCGGCTGACAACTTCACTGTGCAACGCGAGCCGCGCGATGCCCGCATCTTGCTAGAAGCCGCCATTGCTGCACAAGATGCTGCGGCAGCCCAGCCTGCGCGCGACTGGCTGCGCACCAGTGGCTTTGAAGATGCTCGCTTACAAAAGCTGGGCCGTGCATTAGCACAGGTAAAGCCATGATGCTGCGGTACTTCTTTCTTAGCCTGCTGGTAATGCTGTGGGTACCCGCGCATGCGCACAAGGCCAGCGACAGCTATTTGGTGCTCGATATTCAAAGCGACAAAGTAACAGGCCAATGGGACATTGCCCTGCGCGACGTTGACTTTGCATTGGGTCTAGACCTGGACGGCAACGGTGAAATTACTTGGGGTGAGCTGCGCCAGCGCCAAATCCAAGTGGATACTTGGGCGCTGAGTCGCCTTACTGTGCGCCGTGATGGAGTGTGCACGTTGCAGGTAGTAGACCACTTGGTTGACGATCACACCGACGGTGGCTACGCGGTTTTGAAAATTGCTGGGACCTGCCCTGCCGCGCAGGGCGATGTCACGCTGAACTACCGCTTACTATTTGAGCTAGACGCCCTGCACCGCGGCCTGCTGCGCCTGAATGTGGACGGCGTGGGGCACACCGCGGTGTTGTCCCCCACCAGTGGCGAGCTACGTTTTAGTCCGGGTGCAGCGTCACGCGTGGCCCAGTTTGGGCAGTTTTTAATACAGGGCGTTTGGCATATCTGGATAGGTTTTGACCACATCCTGTTTTTGCTGTGCCTGCTGCTGCCCGTGGTGCTGGTCCACAAGGCGGGCAAGTTCACCGGTGTTACCCACTTCAGAGAGTCCCTGCGCGAAGTGCTGTGGGTGGTGACCTCTTTTACGGTGGCGCACTCCATTACGCTGTCGCTTGCGGCGCTGGAATACATCTCGTTGCCCTCGCGCTTGGTGGAGTCGGCCATTGCCTTGTCGGTGGTGCTGGCCGCGTTGAACAACTTGAAACCGGTGATTGAGCACAGGCGCTGGATGGTGGCCTTTGGTTTTGGTTTGATTCATGGCTTTGGCTTTGCCAGCGTGCTAGCTGAACTGGGCCTGCCCAGCGAAACCCTGGTGCTGTCTTTGTTGGGCTTTAACCTAGGCGTAGAAGCTGGCCAGTTAGCCATCGTGGCCGTGTTTTTGCCATTGGCCTACATACTTCGCAATACAGCTTTCTACCGCCGTGGTGTGTTCATGGGTGGCTCTGTCATCACCGTTGCCATTGCCATGCTGTGGTTGATAGAACGGGCGTTTAACCTCAAACTCATCACTACCTAAACGCGCGACACAACAGCCATGACCACCTCCAACCTCGCCCTGCGCAGAGTAGCCATCGACACCTACCGTGAAAACGTAGCCTACTTGCACCGCGATTGTGCGGTGTACCGGGCAGAGGGCTTTCAGGCACTCTCTAAGGTAGAGGTTCGGGCCAACGGGCGGCGCATATTGGCCACGCTCAACGTGGTAGACGACCCATCCATAGTGGCCTGCAACGAGCTGGGCTTGTCAAAAGACGCCTTTTTGCAACTGGCGGTGGCGGATGGCCACACCGTGTCGGTATCGCAAGCCGAGCCGCCCGAATCCATTGGTGCACTGCACCGCAAAATTGCGGGTGAGCGGCTCAACCAAGCAGACTTCACCGCCATCGTGCGCGATGTGGCGGCGCTACGTTATTCCAAGATTGAGCTCACCGCCTTTGTAGTGGCCACCCAAAAGGCCGAGCTAGACCGTGAAGAAGTTTACTTTTTGACCGAAGCCATGGTGGCCACCGGGCGCAAGCTCGACTGGCATGACCCCTTGGTGGTAGACAAACATTGCATAGGCGGCATACCGGGCAACCGCACCTCCATGCTGGTGGTGCCCATTGTGGCGGCCCACGGGCTGCTGTGCCCCAAAACTTCTTCGCGCGCTATTACCTCGCCCGCAGGCACTGCCGACACCATGGAAGTGCTCGCCCAGGTGGAGCTGCCCTTTGACAAGCTGGCCGACATTGTGCGCGACCACCATGCCTGCCTGGCCTGGGGTGGCACGGCCGACTTGTCGCCCGCAGAC
>JBIIYT010000336.1:0-3326 GCA_044346675.1 Rhodoferax sp.
GCATGAGCCCAATGATGGTCCAGCTGGTCAGCGCCCCCACCATCATCACCTCACCATGGGCAAAATTGATAAGGTTAATGATGCCGTACACCATGGTGTAGCCCAGCGCAATGAGCGCATACATGCTACCCATCACCAGACCGTTGATGATCTGCTGTATAAAAATATCCATAGCGCTTCTCCGATTTTTTTGCCCGGTAGGGCTTTGACCAATATCCAAGGACTCCAACAGCCTTGTGGGCTAGTGTGTAGAGCAAGCAATAAGCCTGCCAAGGCAGCGCACCACCCAAGCCGTGAGCCGAGTGGGGCTGATTGTAGTAACGCACTCAGAGCAAACCGCACCCAAACGACATGGGTTTACCCTAAGCGCTGGCAAGTATTAACACAAGCCGTTTTCGATAAGGCAAGCTAATGCAAGACTGCGTACGCACGCCACACTCAGCTTGGTGGTGCACTACCAGGTTTTTGATTCAGCGCGCGCAGTTGGCGCAGTTTCTCGGCAATGCGAATCTCCAGGCCCCGCTCCACGGGTCTATAGAAATTGGGCGCAACCATGCCATCAGGCAAATAGCACTCCCCTGCCGCAAAGCCGCCTTCTTCATCATGCGCGTAGCGGTAGCCCTTGCCATAGTCCAGCTCTTTCATGAGCTTGGTGGGCGCGTTGCGCAGATGCATGGGCACCGGGCGGGTGCCTTCTTTTTTCACCAACGCTTTGGCTTCGTTAAAAGCCTTGTACACCGCGTTGCTCTTGGCGGCCACGGCCAAGTACACCACGCACTCGGCCAGCGCCAGCTCGCCCTCAGGGGTGCCTAGGCGCTCAAACACATCGGCTGCGTCTAGCGCCAAGCGCAGTGCGCGCGGGTCGGCCAAGCCAATGTCTTCACTGGCCATGCGGATGAGACGCCGGGCTAGGTAGCGCGGGTCGGCCCCGCCATCTAGCATGCGCACAAACCAATACAGCGCGGCATCTGGGTCGGAGCCGCGCACGCTTTTGTGCAGGGCGCTGATGGTGTCGTAAAACTGCTCGCCGCCTTTGTCGTAACGGCGCATGCGTTCGCCCAGCACTTTGAGCAACCACACATCCGTAATCTCATGCACACCCTCTTGCACGGCGGCCACGGTAAGCGTTTCTAGCGTGTTAAGCAGGCGGCGGGCATCGCCATCGGCGTAGGCTATGAGGCGGTCTACAGCTATGCTTTCTATCGCGGGCTGCGCAGGTTCTGCAAGGGCTCTGGCTACTATGTGCCTTAAATCATCTGCGGTGAGTGGCTGCAGCACATACACCGCCGCACGCGACAGCAGCGCGGAGTTCACCTCAAACGACGGGTTCTCGGTGGTGGCACCAATGAAGGTAAACAAGCCACTCTCCACATGGGGCAAAAAGGCGTCTTGCTGGCTTTTGTTAAAGCGGTGCACCTCGTCCACAAACACCAGCGTCCGGCGGCTAGTGCCCTCGTAGCCCGGGGCCAAGCCATCACGCGCGGCCTGCGCCAGCTCCACCGCTTCGCGTATGTCTTTCACCCCGCCCAACACGGCGCTGATGGTGATGAACTGCGCATCAAACGCATGGGCCATCAAACGCGCAATCGTGGTCTTGCCCGTGCCCGGTGGCCCCCACAAAATGCAACTGTGCGGCTGCCCCGCCTCAAACGCCAAACGCAGCGCCATGCCCTCACCCAGCAAATGCTGCTGGCCAATGACCTCGCCCAGGGTTTTGGGGCGCAGGCGTTCGGCTAGGGGTTGGTGCGAGTGTGACGCCATAGGTGATGTTGAGGGGCGTTAGTCCACGGATGCCCTAGGCTAACGAGGTTGCCATTTAACGGAAGACGAACCGCCATACTCTCTGCCTTAGGCGAAGATATAGATTGATACTAAGTCTCACCACACAATGAGCGTATCAGCGGTTCTCGATATTCCGCATCCTTTTCGTGAAACTGCAGCCAACGCTTCGAAATATTCACGTTGACAAACACCTCCGAATAGAGCCCATCATCTTCCGAATCTGAATTGAAGAAGAATTTCATGTTTGTGTCTTTAGTGGCCATTTCTTTCGGGTCATTTCCCAGCCCAACGACTCTTGCGGATATTTTTCTGCTCGTGCATGGATAGACAGGAATTCCATAAAGGTTTGCAAGTCCTTTTAGAAAGTTTTCCGAGTTTTCTCCAACATTTACAAAAGTTGCGTTGCCCCAATAGAAAGGAACATTGGAATCTGGGATGTCCTTGGATTCCCATTCACAATCAAACAATATTGAGAATTCGACATGCAGGTTCGTAAGCTGATTTCGCACACTAACCAGGATCGATCCATCCTCCCTAAGGTCATACGCGGAAATGTAGAAATCGATATCCACAAATCCATCATCTCCGCGCACAATAGCTTCCTCAAAGCAGGACGATTCAACGTCAAATCCTATTGCCCACCGATACTTGGGATTGAATTTAAATGACTCGATGATTGGCGCAAATGCGTTCAACGACTTTTGGTATTCAAGGCATTCGTAGTCATGAAAAGCGAGTCGGAAAATTTTGTCTTGCTTGACGAAACACTTGCAGGCAATTCGATAGTTGTTTTTATCGTCAAATTGATCAATGAAACCAGTTGAGAAGCCATCTTGGATTCCAAATTTTTCCAACTTTGTCTCGAACTTGCGCCCATCCATCTTTTCAGTATTGCTTCTTTCAAGTGCAATAACAAACTTGGCAAGCTCTTTTTCTTCCGGCAGATCACCTTTTTTATGGGCGGTGATGTAAACACCTTTGGTCCCATCGAGGGACTCAAAATAGTCCAAGTTTTCGGGATCGGTTTGAGTCCATCCATCAGGAAGATCAATCAAACATTGGTTTCTCTCTATCTGCATAAAGATTCTCCTACCTGGTAAATATCGTTATCGAAAGTGTAAGAGAAATGTGTTGCCATTGAATGCAGCTCACTTGGCCATCAGATCGGGAGGCACTCCCGCTGTACTAAAGTTAGCGACGTCTAACGACCCGCATGGTTTGGGGCAATGGCCCCGGCCGATTTCTGGGCCTTTGACAGTATGAGGCCGGGGCCAATGCCCCAAACCATGCCAACGAACGCAAAAGGTGCTACTGCCGAATCACATCCGCCCCCGCAGGCGGCTTGAACTGAAAGGCAGACTCCGGCAACGCCGCATTCACCTCAAAGCGCGCAAAGGTCAACACCGACTTTTGGCCAAAGTTGTCCAGTATTTCCAACACCGCAAGCTCCGTAGTTTTGTCACCCGCGCGAAAGCCCACACGCACGCTCTGCAGCTGGCCGTCTTTGGCCTTGGGGGTGGCGCTTACCCACTGCAGGCCATCGG
>JBIIYT010000337.1:0-3316 GCA_044346675.1 Rhodoferax sp.
CGGGCGCGGGTGTTTGTAGAAAACTAGGTACGGCAGTAGCGCTTGCAGTTAAGCCTGCATGCGCCCCAGCTTGTGGGCTAACTCGGTGGCAGAGGCCACCCCCATCTTTGCAAAAACATTGGCACGGTGAAACTCCACCGTGCGCTGTGAAATGCCTAAGTGATCGGCAATGTTTTTGTTGTAGTGACCGAGAATGAGCTGGTCTAGCACCTCGCGCTCGCGCGGGCTTAGGCCCGCCAGAGCCTGCTTGAGGCGCAGCGCTTCTTGGTCTGAGGCACCTGCCGCCTTGACCTCTGCCAGCGCTTGCTCTACGCGGTCTACCAGCACATTGTCTTGAAACGGTTTTTCCATAAAGTCCCAGGCGCCGTTCTTCACCGCCGCCACCGCCATGCTCACATCACCATTGCCCGTTAAAAACAGCACCGGCCAGGGGCAGGCCATGGCTTTGAGGTGTTCAAACGTGACCAAACCCGACATGGGCTCCATGCGAATGTCCAACACCACCACCGCATGGCCCCACTGGCCTTGCAGGCCAAGGGCTGCGTCCAACAAGCCTTGGCCACCGTCCCAGGTGGCCACTGCGTAGCCGCGCGAATCAAACAGCCAGGCCAAGCCCTCGCGCACGTCGGCGTCGTCATCAACGATGTGGATAGAGGCTTGGCTCATAAGACTCCTAGGGTGAAGTGACCTGGGTGGTGATGGGCGCTAATGGTAAGCGCACCGTAAAGCGCGCGCCGCCCAGCGCTGCATCGCGCGCCACTTCTATGCGCCCATGGTGGGCCTCGGCAATAGAGCGGCAGATCGCCAAGCCCATGCCCATGCCGCCCTCCTTGGTGCTGAAGAACGCATCAAAGATATGCGCTTGGTCTTGCGGCGCAACGCCGGGGCCAGAGTCTGCCACGCTGAGAATGGCCATACCTTGTTCGGGCTGGGGGTCGGCTTGCAAGGTGACCTGTACCCGGGGCACTTGGGTACCCTGGTGAGCCCAGTCCAAGGCGTTGCCCACCAAATTGCTAATCAAGTGCTCTAGCAGCATCTCGTCGGCCTCTATCCATAAAGGCTGGGCGCCAAGCACCAGCACAAGGGGCGCAGCCTGCAGCTCGGCACCCGTGTCCACCACGCGGCGCACCAGGGCCGCCAGGTCTAGCCGCTGCTTGGAGAGCTCGCGTCGGCGTGCAAATGCGTTGACGTGCTGAATAATGCGCCCTGCTTTTTCGGCCAGCCCCGCCATGCGGGCAATCACCGGAGCCACCTCGTCCGTGGCAATGGTGCCCGCGCGCAAGCGGTTCAACAATCCGGTAGCAAAGCTGCTGAGCGCACCTAAGGGCTGGTTAAGTTCATGCGCCAAGGTAGACGCCACCTCCCCCACCGCCACCAAGCGGCCCGAGGCCTCTAGTTTTTCTTGCTGCATAGCAGCTACGCGCTGTGCGCGTTTGCGTTCACTGATGTCTTGCACCGAGCTCATCCAACCGATTTGCTCGCCATCGGCGGTGTTGAGCGGGGTTTCATGAATGAGCACATCTACCAAATGCCCATCGCGGTGCTGAAACTGGGCTTCAGCACCGCCACTGCGGGTGCCTCCGGCAATGATGTTGCGGTGCAAGCGCTCCAGTGCGTTGGCCTGCTCTAGGGGCCAATAGGGCAACGGTGCGGACTGACCCACCAGCGCTTGCGGTTCGTAGCCCACCATGCGACAAAAGGTCTCGTTCACATACAAAATTTTGCCCTCTAGGTCCCACGCGCGCAGGCCAATCGCCACGGAATTTTCCATGGCCGAGCGCAGCGCCACCTCCGACTGCAGCCGCGCCTGAATGCGCTGGCGTTTCACAAAGTCGCGGCGCAGCGCGTACAAGCTCAAGAGCATGCCTAGCAAAAACAACAATGCCACCAAGAAAAACATGCGTGGCACGGTGGCGGGCTGAGCGCTGCGCGGGGACACTTCCAAAAACATGTCCGTGCCGGGCAAATTCATGGAGGCGCGAAAAATGGGGCCATCATGCTCCGGTGGTGCCAAGGCGTGCTCCGTATCATCGGCCAGCAATCGCACTGTTTGGGTCTGCTCAAACCAATCGGGCACCAAGACTTGTGCAGCGCGCTCTATCGACAAAGCCGCCAAGTAGCTGCCCACAAAGCTGCCCCGCTCAAAAAACGGCACGCTGAGCCACACCACATCGGTCAAACTGCCATCGGCCTTGCGCATAGGGCCCGCGTAAGCCGAGCGGCGCAGCCCGCGGCTGACGTCGCGCATCATGCTCAAGGCCTCGGCGTTGGACGCGTGGGCATCCCAGTCGGCTTGCCAGCGCTTGGGGCTTGCCCCGAAATCTTGTGCCTGCCTCACGGGAACCCAGCCGTGGGCAAGCACCACGCCGCTTTCACGCCACAACAAGCCACTGCGCAACGCCACCGCACTCTGCGGGGATGCGCCTGGACTCTGTTGCTGCGCTGTGGCCAACCGAGCCAGGGTAGCCATGTCGTCTTCTAGCCTGCGAAAGTGAAATTGCACGCTTTGTTCTATGGACTGCACATCGGCACTGCGTCGGCGATCTTCCTCTTCGGCCTCAAAGGTCTGGAGGAACAACACCAATGCCACTACCGCACCCACCAAAAGTAAGAACAAACCCAAAAGCCACGCCAGCGCCCACCGATTGCGCTCAGGCTTGGCACCAGTCGCGTGGCCCTGCAAAGCAAAATCAAAATTTTTGGCGCTGAACACGGTGTGGTCGGTTGAGGTGAAAGGACTCATGCGTCCCCGCATAATAGCTGCCATGCAGCAGCGCCTTGCTTTACCCTCCGTTGCCACCCGACGCCAGTGCCTGTGCGCCGCTGCGGGCAGCTTAGGCGCCCTAGGCACGCTGGGCAGCAGCGCGCTGTGGGGTCAAACAAAGGCAGCTCTTACTATCCGCCTGTCTCACGTGGTAGCCGAGCAAACGCCCAAGGGCCGCGCCGCCAAATACTTCAAAGAGCTACTTGAGCAACGCTCTGGCGGACGCATACAAGTGGTGGTGCACCCCAGTGGCCAACTCTATGGCGACGACGATGAGGTGCAGGCCTTGCAACTGGGCGCGGTTGAAATGCTGGCGCCCTCGCTCTCCAAGTTTGGTCGCATCGGGTTTCCTGAGTTTGAGTTGTTTGACCTGCCGTTTTTGTTTGACTCGGTGTCTGACGTGCGCCGCATTACCGAAGGTGCATTGGGGCAAAAACTGATGGCCCGACTGAGCCGCCAGCGCTTGGTTGGCCTGGGATTTTTTGACAATGGCTTCAAGCAAATGAGTGCCAACCGCCCCTTGCTAGAGCCGCGCGACTTTGAGGGCTTGCG
>JBIIYT010000338.1:0-3311 GCA_044346675.1 Rhodoferax sp.
GCAAGGTTAGTACGTCATACAGCGCTTGACTCGATGCGGTTACAGACACCATACGTTTTACCTCCATAGAAAGCTGTGCCGAACCATGTGTGCGCTTGGTGAAGTTAAGCAGCACCTCGATGAGGTTCGGCAAATCAAAGGGCTTACCCACATGGTCGTTCATGCCCGCAGCCAAACAAGCAGCCCGGTCTGAAGCCATGGCATTGGCCGTCATGGCGATAACGGGCAAGTCGGCCAAGCCGAGTTGGGTGCGAATGGCGTGGGTGGCCGCGTAGCCGTCTAGCACCGGCATTTGTATATCCATCAGCACGGCATCAAACGCAGGGCTGGCTTGGGCCACAGCCTCTACCCCGAGCTGGCCGTTGTCTGCCAGTTGAACTAGGGCACCTTCGGCCGTGAGCAGTTCGCGCGCCACTTGTTGGTTGATGGGGTTGTCTTCCACCACCAGCAAGCGCAGGCCTTGCAAACGCTGGGGCGTTTTGTGGGCGTCGCGCGGGCGCGCGCGCAAGTTGCTATGGCCTGCGCGGGCGTCGGCCACAGCGTCATACAACATGGCGGCTGTAATGGGCTTGACCAAGAAAGCGTGCAGGCGCGCTTGCTCCTGGGCGCTGCGCTGGGCGAGCATGTCGCGGCTGTGGGCGCTTACCATCACAGCGATGGGGGCATTCATGGCGGGCAGCACTTTTTGCATTTGCGCCAGAGTCTCCCAGCCATCCATGCCGGGCATATTCCAATCGATAAAAATCGCATCCACCGGCGGCTGGCCTGCTTGGGTGCGCGCATCAAGCATCCCTAACGCTTGCGCACCATCGCAAGCCACCTCCACGCGCCACCCCAAGGACTGGGCCATGGCGCGCATTAACTCACGGGCTAGCGGATTATCGTCCACCACCAACACCGTGAGATCTTTGCAAGCGCCCAGTACCCCAGAGTCTGGGGCCAGAGCCATCGCATCAGTGCGCCCCAGCGTGACAGTAAAGAAGAAGGTGGTGCCCTGCCCCAAGGCACTCTCCAGCCCCAGCTGCCCCCCCATCATGCCCACCAGTCTTCGGCAAATAGACAAGCCCAGCCCTGTGCCACCAAAACGGCGGGTGGTGGAGGCCTCGGCCTGTGAAAAGCCATCGAAAATTTTGGATTGGTTTTCAGGGGCAATACCAATGCCACTGTCGCGCACGGCAATGCGTACGGTAGTGAACTCGGCCGTTTGGTCCACCACTTTCATCTGCACCACCACCTCGCCCGCGGCAGTGAACTTGATGGCGTTGCCCCCCAAGTTGATAAGCACCTGCTGCAGGCGCATAGCGTCACCCACCAAGATTTTGGGGATAGTCGGGTCAATGTCAAACAACACCTCCACCGGCTTGTCCCCCACATTGGCCGACAAGATCACGGAGAGCTCGCGCAGCAGTTGCTCCACCGCAAAGGGCTGGGGGTCGAGCTCCATCTTGCCGGCGTCAATCTTGGAGAAGTCCAGTATGTCGTTGAGCAGACCCAAGAGCGACTTGGCCGCCCCTCGGTCTTGCTGGCGTAGTCCAACTGGCGGGGCGTGAGCTCTGTGTTGTGCAAGAGCTTGAGCATGCCCAATATGGCATTCATGGGCGTGCGAATTTCATGGCTCATATTGGCCAGAAACTGGCTCTTGGACTGCGACGCGGCCTGCGCTGCTTCCGTGGCCTGCACCAACTGGGTAATGTCAATGCGAAAGCCCACCGTGTGACCATCGGGCATGCGCCGCTCGATAATGCGCAAGGTGCGCCCATCATCCAAGCGTTGCACCAGGTTAGCACTGCCTGAGCGGTGCGCTGCCATGCGCTCGGCAACCCATTCGTCCACGCGCCCCAAGGCCGCAGCGTACTGACCGCGCTCAGCCCCCACACGCACAATGTGCTCAAACGTAGCGCCAGGCACAATGACATCGGCAGAGGCGGCATACAACTGGCGGTACTTCTCATTGCACAACACCAAGCGGTCATCCGGGTCGTACAGCACAAAAGCCTCGTCGATGGCGTCAATCGAGGCCCGCAGCAATTGGCTACTGCGCTGCGCCTCGGCCTGCGCCTGCTTGTGGGCGCTGATGTCACTGCTGATTTCCATGAAGCCAGTGACTCGGCCCTGGTCATCGTGCTGGGCTTGGATTTCGGTGTCGGTCCAATACTGGCTGCCGTCTTGCCTGCGGTTGAGCACCTCTGCACGGCAGCCAATTCCCTTGGCCAGCGCATGGGCCAGGGTCTTGAGCACGTCAGGGTCAGCTTGGCCGCTGCTTAAAAGTTCTGCCGAAGTTTTGCCCAAAGCATCTGCAGCGGTGTAGCCCGTAATGCGGGTAAAACCCTCGTTAATCCAAGTGATGCGTCCGCCACGGTCTGCAATGGACACCGCATTCGATGTGTGGCGCACCACTTGGGCTAGGCGACTCACATCATCGGCCATTTCTTTGGCGTGCGCCTCGGCGCGGCGTCGTTTTTGGGCTTGTTGGTGCAGCACGTAAGCCAGCAGCGTGCTCACCAGCGCGCCCGCGGCGAACAGCAGCCACGGCTCCCACCAGTTCAGCGCAGCGTCGGCCTGCGCGGTACTACTGAGGTGCAAAGTCATGTCGCGCCCGGGCAGTGCCAAAGGCTGCACGCTGGAAAAACGCCGTCCCTGAGTGGCGTGCTGGTCAGGTTTGAGTTGGGCCAAATGTCCGTCGGCATCAAAAATGAGCGCCTTGTTGGCGGTGTCTTGTATGCCATCAAACAATTCAAAGTCCACCCCACCAAACACCTCTTGCGTCACACCGGCCAACAAGTCTTCAACCACGATGGGCGCATAGGCCAAACCCACCAAGGCCGCGCGGCGCTCTTGGGCATTTTTCGGTGAGCTGCCTTTGGCGTAGATAGGCAGATACATCAGCACACCCGGCGTCTTGCGACTGTCTTGCACCAGCGTGATGGCGGCTGTGAGGGTGGGCTCACCTGTGTCCACGGCGCGCTCTATCGCTGCACGGCGCAGGGGCTCCGAGCCCAAGTCCAGCCCTTGAGCGGCTAGGTTGGTCTGCAGAGGTTCAATGAACTTGATGATGTACAGATCGTCGTGGCTTGGGTCCGTCAACTGACGCACCGCAAACTCGGGTGCATCGTCGCGCCGTTCGGCGGCAACAAAGGTGGCCTAGTCTTTGCGCGGCACACGCTGCACAAAACCAAAACCCCGCACACCCGGAAACTCGGTCGCCAAGTCGCGCGACTGCACAAACGCGTGCAGCTCTAGCCGCTCTACACTCTTGCTGGCGGCGTAGAGACCTCTGATGCCTGTGAGTCCGAACACCGGCTGCTGAAAAC
>JBIIYT010000044.1:0-10920 GCA_044346675.1 Rhodoferax sp.
TGGTAAGCCCGGCATTGCGCACTCAGCAAACGGCCAAAGCCTTGGGGCGCAAGTTCAAAACCAGTGCTGCAATTGCACCTTTGGGCTCGGTAGATGAGCTACTCGAGTTGGTACAGTGGCCCCACGCCAAGGGCTCGGTGGTGGTGGTGGGCCACCAGCCCACCTTGGGCCATGCCATTGCCCGACTGTTGGGTTTGAGCGATAGCGACTGTGCTGTGAAGAAGGGCGCTGTGTGGTGGCTTCGCTACCGCGAGCGCGAAGCCGTTCACAAAACGGTGGTACTCACCGTGCAATCGCCCGACTTGCTCTAGTTATCTTTACTTGGCCGCTTTGGCTTTTGCAGGACGGCCAGTTTTGAGGCTGGGAACGCCTTTGAGTGCGGCCAAAAATACCGTGTCAGATAGCGCCGCCAATACCTTGATGCCAGCACGCAATAGTTCGGTCTTTTTCACGGGCTGACTCAGCTTGGCCGCTCGAAGCTTGAGTCCATCGAGCACGGCGTACTCGGCTTTGGGAATAGAAAAACTGTCACGCACCATTTTCGGCTTCTTCACTTTTTCCGGCGCGCTAGTGGCTGGTTTTGGTGCTGCACTGGCTCTGCGCACGGGTGCTTTCTTGGCCGCTACCGGCGCTTTTTTTGCAACAGGGCTCGCGGCCACTTTGCGGGTTGCCTGTGGCGCAGCTTTTTTGGCGCTCACCTTGGGTGCAGGGCTGCTGCCTTCGGAGCTGCTCTTTTTGTTGACTTCTGACATATAACCTTTCAGTGAATTAACGGTATATACAGTTTATACCGTTTTTGTAAATATTGAAATATTTTTAGAGCCTGCAGGTGTGTATTTAAATTTGACACAAAAAGCTCACCTAGCTCTGTTGCAATCATCTGCAATTTCGCGGACGCTTCGGTCATCAGGTTGGCGACTTTTTATACAGGTACCTCTCTATGCCCCGCACGTTTTATTTGGTGGTTGCGGTGCAGTTCATCTCCACCTTGGCGGACAACGCACTGCTGATGGTTGCTATTGCCCGAGCGCTAGAGCTTGCGGACCCGGCCTAGCTCATCCCCTTGCTCAAGTTCAGCTTTACTATGAGTTACGTGGTGCTGGCCCCGTTTGTCGGGCCGATTGCAGGTTTTTGGCGTAAAGGGCAGGTAATGCAGGGGGCCAATGTACTGAAAGCCTTGGCGGTCGCGGGCTTGTTGTTGGGTGTCGATCCGCTTTGGGCATTGGCTTTTGGGGGCTTGGGGGCGGCTCGGTATGCCCCTGCAAAATACGGGCTTATTACCGAACTATTGCCACCTGCCGAGTTAGTGCGGCCGAACGGGTATTTTGAGGGCGTAACCGTGTGCGCCGTCATTATGGGCACTGCTATGGGGGGCTTTTTGGTGAACATAGATTGGCAGCCCTTCAGCGTGGCGACCTTGGCCACTTTGGGGTGGAGTTCGAGCCACCTAGGGCCTGGCATGGTTGTATTGGTTGGGCTGTATGTCGTATCTGCGTTAATCGCTTTGGGGGTCAAAGACAGTGGCGCACGATATCCGGCACATCCAATTGCACCGCTGTATCTCATTCGAAGTTTTTGGCGCGAAAACTTGGTTTTATGGCGAGACGGCTTGGGTGGCTTGTCGATGGGGGTCAAAACGCTTCTGTAGGCGGTGGGCGCGACTTTGCTGCGCAACATAGCTGTGAATGATGGCGATAGTGTGACAAATCGTGTGACACATTTATGGCCCTCACTTCAATTGTTCGCGGGCAGGCAATGTCATGTTGGTGTCACGTGTTTTGCATACGCTGGGCCTCTGCTGTCACCCAGGAGTAGTCTGTGCAATGCCAAATGTCGCGCGCCATGACAGGATTTTCCCAAGTTAGCCTAGAGCCTGGGCCCTTGGAAGAGTTGCTACACCATCGGCGGCTCTACCCTGTTTTTCAACCCATCGTTAACCTAGAAGATGCCTCGGTCTACTCGCATGAAGCCCTGATACGTGGACCTCAGGGCACTGCACTGCACTCGCCCGACGCCCTGCTCAAAGCGGCCGATGTGGAGGGGTTGGGCTACGAGTTTGAAAATGCTTGCGTAGTGTCTTCCATTCAGACGTGGACGCAGCTCGGCGCGCAGGGGCGTTTGTTTGTCAATGTGAGTGCGAGTGCATTGACCAGGTTAATTGCCATGCGCGGACGTGAGCTCATACTCAAATACATCGCACGCCTTGGCATGCTCCCTCGTATGCTGGTGTTGGAGATTACTGAGCACGAACGGGTTGAGGATATGGACCACTTGGCGGAGGTAGTGTCGGTGGTACGTTCAGCGGGAGTCGCGCTTGCGCTGGATGACTTTGGTGACGGCCGCTCCAGCTTGCGCTTGTGGTCGCAGCTCAAGCCGGAGATCGTCAAAATTGACAAATACTTCACCCGCAACATCAGTGCCCACGGCGACAAGCTGAAGACTATTCAGGCCCTTCAACAAATTGCTGCGGTATTTGGTACATCGTTGGTGGCAGAAGGGATTGAAACTGCAGAAGATTTGCGCGTCCTGCGCGACCTTGGAATTACTTATGGACAAGGGTACTTTTTGGGCCGTCCTGCGGTGGACCCATTGCAGCACTTGGGTGAAGATTCCCGGCGTGTGCTGCGCGAACGGCGGGTCGCAATCTTTCCAGAGCTCAGCCGCACTTCGCGCGTGGGGCATTTGCGCGGCTTGTCATTGGTGCCAGCGCCCACCGTTACCGCAATGACCAGTAATGACGAGTTGGCTGCTCTGTTTATGGCCCAGCCAACACTGCATGCGGTGGCCATGATGGATGGTGACAAGCCTGTGGGCTTGATCAACAGAATGAAGTTTTTCAATGAATACACCAAGCTCTATTACCGCGAGGTGTGGGGGAATAAAACCTGTGCGGTGCATGCCAACGTGCAGCCGCGCTTGATAGAGCGGGACCACAGTGTGGATCAGCTCTTGGGCATATTGACCTCAGAGGATCAGCGCTATTTGAGCGACGGCTTCATCGCCACGGAAAACGGTCGTTACTTTGGTTTGGGCACCGGAGACCAGTTAGTGCGTTCAGTGACCGAGACCCGCATTGAGGCCGCGCGCCATGCCAATCCACTGACTTTTTTGCCCGGCAACATTCCTATCAGCCAGCACATCGAACGTCTATTGCATCGACAAGTGAAGTTTGTGGCGTGCTATGCGGATTTAAATCACTTTAAACCCTTTAATGATCACTACGGGTACTGGCGCGGAGACGAAATGATTCGCCTGCTTGCTGGCATTGCGCAAGAGCAGTGCGACGCACAGCGAGATTTCTTGGGCCATGTAGGTGGCGATGACTTTATATTGTTGTTTCAAAGCATGGACTGGAAGGCCCGCTGTGATCGCATGGTGCACGAATTTGCGGTGCGGGCACTTGCCATGTTTGACAACGAGGCACGCACGGCAGGGGGCATATCTGCTGAAGACCGCTTTGGAGTGGCGCGATTTTTCCCTTGCACCACCTTGTCTATTGGTGCTGTTGCCATAGACGGCAGCTTGCACAAGCGTGCAGAAGAGGTTGCCAATGCCGCTGCGATGGCAAAGACCCTAGCCAAGAAAGCAGGCGTGGGCGTTTTCGAGGCGATGGCCTCTTAGGCACCCACGATCTCTAGCGTCCAAGAAGTTTTCTGCCAGGCCAAAGCTTCTTCACGCAGCAAGTGGGCTGATTGTGGGAACTCTTGCGCCCAGCCTTTACGGCAGCTTAATCGCATTACATTGGCTTGTGGATTGGGCCGCGTTAACTTCATGCCGCCCAAGTCAGGGTCTCTGCGCGCGTGGCACAAAATCACCGCCAAGCGCAGGGCGAGCAGTTGCAGCACAAAGCTATCGTCTGCAAGGGCGGTCTCGAGTTTGCGCAACTTGCCTCTGTGGCCCAGCACCAGCAAGCTCAGGCGATGCATTTCTGGCACGGAAAACCCCATGGCATCGGCATTGTCCAGAATGTAGGCACCGTGCTTGTTATGGTCGCTGTGGGATATATGGCTGCCTATTTCATGTAACTGGGCGGCCCAGTTGAGCTTGCGCAGCAGGCGTGGGTAGTCCACTTGGTCCGCCGCACTAGGCTGTGGTGCGAGTTGTTTCAGCAGGTATGTGGCCACGGAGCCTACCCGTGCACCGTGGGTCGTATCGGTGGCGAATTTGCTTTCTAATCGGCGGACGCTATTGGCCCGTAAATCGTCGATGGAGTTGCTCGCGCCCAGCAGGTCGCACAGCAGGCCGTGGCGCAAGCCCCCGCTGGCATGCCGCATGCTTTTGATGCCCAGCAAGCTAAAAATAGCCCGCATCACACTTAAGCCCCCACCAATGATGGCTTTGCGGTCCTCGCGCATACCGGGCAGCTTGAGTCGCTCCACACTCTGGGCGGCTATGAGGGTGTCGCGCAGCCAGTCCAGCCCCTCTTGGCTGACCGAGCCTGCTTGCCAGCCTGCAGCCACCAGCACGTCGCCAATGGCACCAACCGTGCCGGCCGAGCCGTAGGCCACGTCCCAATTGTTGGGGTGGTACGCATCAAAGGCCTCGTCCAAAACGGCCTTGGCCGCAATCTCCGCCATCTCAAATGATTGGGGCGTGAACTGCCCATCGGTAAAGTAACGGGTGGACCAGGCAATGCTGCCTACCCGAAACGATTCCATCACCGTGGGCTTCAGGCCTTGGCCCAAAATCAGCTCGGTACTGCGCCCCCCAATGTCTACCACCAGGCGCCGTTCGTCTGAGCGCTCCAGCATGTGGGCAACGCCTTGGTAGATCAAGCGAGCTTCTTCACGCCCAGAGATGATGTTGATGGGAAACCCCAGTATGCGGTTGGCGCGTGCCAAAAAGTCGTCGCGGTTGCGCGCTTCACGCAGGGTCTGGGTGGCGACGGCCCGCACTTCGCTGGGACTAAAACCTGCCAGTCGCTCACCAAATCGGGCCAAACAATCCCAGCCGCTTTGCATGGCTTGGGGCGTGAGGTTGCGGTTTTCGTCTAGGCCGGCACCTTGGCGCACGGTTTCTTTGAGGTATTCGGTGCGGACAAATTCACCATGTTCAATCCGACCAATTTCAAGGCGGTAACTGTTGGAGCCCAAATCTACGGCTGCTAGGCGATTGTTGGTGTGCATTGGCAAGGCGTTTTTGTGTATTTTTTTCTCTACCAGAGCATAGCACTGGGCAAGCGGCGCTGATGCCGCTTGCCCAAGCAGTGGCGGAACTAGCCAACGATGCGCCCATCCGCAGACACCATACTTTGCGTGACATAGGTGCCACCACGCCCTTTGCCTTCTAGCGCGATGTGGAAACCACCCAAGTCTATTGCGCTGCGCTTGCCAAGCGCTATCAACACGTTTTGACGCGTGAGCGGACCATCCACGCCACGTAACATCTCATACGTGTAACGGGCGGCTACAAATCCGGCCAAGCTCAAGGGGGTAGGCGGCTCATCGTACAAGCGGCCCAAAGTTTCGCGGTACTGCCTCACTATGGGTAAATTGGAGTTCACCAATGGCACCACCTGCGTGGCGATGATGGCGGCCGCTTGACGGGCCGCGCCCATTTGCTGCAGTGTTTGCAGATTGACGTCCGACATGGCGATGACATAGCGTTGGGTTGACTGCTTGCCAATCCCCTGTGAAAACTCTGCCAACTCCGGGGTGCCACCCAAGAAAATCAATACGCGAGGACTGTCTGCCCCCAAGGTTTGGCCCAGCTTGCGCAGTTCGGCGCTAGGACTGTAGCTTTTGAGCGGCAATTTGAGCGCAGTAGCAGCTTGCTCTATGCCCACGCGATAGGCTGAATACTCGCTTGGAGATGCGTACACCACACCTAATTCGGATACACCCATCACTGCCAAAGACTTGACGGCGTGAAATATCTGCGCCTGGCGCGAGGCAAAAATGGGAAAAGTGTTGTCCGCTTTGTCTTGCTCTAGGTTTTGCAGCCACGGAGCCACATGTGCCATGGTTGGCAACTCTTTCGCCATCCAATCGACCAACTGGCTCGCTATACGGTCGCCCGCGCTGCCAAAAACGGCCAAGCATTGGGTTTGAGCCTTCAATGTCTCAAGTGCCTGCCGAATGCTGCTGGGGTTGTCAGCATCCACCTCCAGCACCAAGTGCCGTACCTGCTTCCCACGCAAACCGTGCTTGGCGTTGATGTCTTGCCAGGCTGCGCGCGAACCGGCCAAGAAGTCTTTGGTGACGTCGATTTGCCTTGGCGATGTGTCAACTACTTGCGCTACGGTCAGGCGGCCAGCCTCTGCCGGCGAGGCAGAGGCCAGTGTCCAAGGTGCCAGCGTTAAGCCGGCACCCAGCCCGCAGGCGGTGCGTACGAAGTTGCGCCGCTGCAGTTTGAGCATCACTTCTTCACCGGCGGGATCATGACCGCGTCAACGATGTGAATCACGCCGTTCGTTGCGGCTATGTCGGCCTGGGTTACGGCGGCGTTTTCAATGGTGACAAAGTCACCGGCCTTCGATACTGCGGCTTTGGCACCGTTCACGGTGACTACATCGCTGTTTTTCACGTCAGCTGCCATCACTTTGGCGGGCACTACGTGAAATGTCAGGACTTCTTTCAGTCTTTGGGGGTTTTGTGCCAATTCGGTCATTGTTTTGGCAGGAACCGCCTTGAATGCATCGTTGGATGGTGCAAAAACGGTGAATGGTCCACCAGTCTTTAGGGTTTCAGTCAAACCGGCTTGGTTCACCAGTGTGTTGAGGGTGCTTAGCGTTGGCGTGTTGGCAATGGTTTCGCTGATATTTTGAGAGCCGGGACCTGTAGCGCAGCCCACCAAGGTGGCGGCCAAAGAGGCCAGTAAAAGTGCGCGGCGGCCAGTGGTGAGAGTGGTGCTATGTGTCATGGTGTGTACTCCAGGTTGAAAACCGTGAGCGTAAAAAAACCATATGACAAGCGTGTGACACCCCGTTGAAGTCTGTGTGACAAAAACAAATGTGGAAATGCTGCAAATAGGGTGAAATGTCACATAGATGTCATAAATTTTTCTTAAAGTCTGACCATTCTTCAACCAACCAAGGGTATTCGATGAAAATCTCGTTTAATCGTGCGTTACTGGCTGCGGCCATCGCCTCTACTGTGGGCTTCTCCAGCCTGAGTTTCGCCCAAGAAATTACCGGTGCCGGTGCTACTTTCCCCGCTCCTTTGTACGCCAAATGGGCTGCAGACTACAACAAGGCTACCGGTGTGAAGGTGAACTACCAGTCCATTGGCTCTGGTGGTGGTATCAAGCAGATTGACTCCAAGACGGTAGATTTTGGTGCGTCTGACATGCCCCAAACCGACGAAGTGCTCAAGTCCAAAGGTCAAATGCAGTTCCCCACGGTGATTGGCGGTGTGGTGCCGGTGATCAACGTCAAGGGTATTGAGCCCGGCCAGTTGAAGTTGACCGGTCAGCTCTTGGGTGACATTTTCTTGGGCAAGGTTTCTCGTTGGAATGATCCGGCCATCAAGGCTATCAACCCCACATTGCCTTTGCCAGACGCGGCGATCGCCCCAGTGCGCCGTGCCGATGGCTCTGGCACCACATTTATTTTCACCAACTACCTGAGCAAGGTCAATGCCGAGTGGAAAGCCAGCATAGGCGAGGGTACGGCTGTCAACTGGAAAGTAGGCGCTGGTGGCAAGGGTAACGAAGGGGTGGCGGCGTTTGTAGGTCGTTTGCCCAACTCCATAGGCTATGTGGAATACTCGTATGTCAAGCAAAACAAGCTGAACTATGCAGTGATGCAAAACTCTACCGGTGCGTTTGTTAAGCCCGAAGACGACGCTTTCAAGGCTGCTGCGGCTGGCGCGGACTGGAACAAGACGTTCTTCCACATTTTGACCAACCAACCTGGCAAAGATGCTTGGCCTATTACCGGTGCGACCTTTATCTTGATGCACGTTAAGCAGGACAAACCGGCTAACGCGACCCAAGTGTTGAAATTCTTCAGCTGGGCTTACAAAAACGGCGACGCCGCTGCCACTGCGTTGGACTACGTGCCTATGCCTGATTCGGTGATTGGCGCCATTGAAAAGGCTTGGGGCCAAATACAAGACGGCTCTGGAAAAGCCATTGCATACAAATAAGCGACATGCAATATTGATGGGTTAGACGGAGACTTTTCCATGTCATCTACACTTGCGGGCGAAAGTCTTGCGTCCAACCCCACTGAAAACCAGCCCGAGCGCGCCATGTCTGACATAACACCGCAAAAAATAGCCCGATCTGGCCCTATGGTCGACCGAATTTTTGGTTGGCTGGCCAAGGGGGCTGCAATAGGTACCTTGTGCCTATTGGTAGCCATTTTGATTAGCTTGACCATCAGTGCGTGGCCTGCGATCAGTAAATACGGACTTTCGTTTTTGACCAGCACCGTTTGGGACCCTGTGCAAAACGAATACGGCGGTTTGGTCATGATTTATGGCACGCTGGCTACATCGTTCATTGCTTTACTTATAGCGGTGCCAGTGAGTTTTGGTATTGCTTTGTTTTTGACCGAGTTGTCGCCCGGCTGGCTCAAGCGGCCCTTGGGGACGGCTATTGAGTTGTTGGCAGCAGTGCCCTCTATTGTGTACGGCATGTGGGGGCTACTGGTGTTTGGCCCGGTGCTGGCCACCTATGTGCAGCAGCCTTTGCAGGCTGCGTTTGATGGTGTTCCTTATTTGGGGGCGTTTGTGTCGGGCCCGCCGGTGGGGATAGGAATTTTGTCGGCCGGCATTATTTTGGCCATTATGATTATTCCGTTTATCTCTGCGGTGATGCGCGATGTGTTTGAGGTGACCCCCCCTCTTTTAAAAGAGTCGGCTTATGGCTTGGGTGCCACCACCTGGGAAGTGGTAACCAAGGTGGTGTTGCCATACACCAAGTCAGGGGTGATTGGCGGCATCATGTTGGGTTTAGGGCGCGCCATTGGAGAGACCATGGCCGTCACCTTTGTTATTGGTAACTTTAATCAGCTCGACTCACTGAGCCTGTTTCAGGCGGCAAATAGCATTACCTCTGCGCTGGCCAATGAATTTGCGGAGGCCGCAGAAGGCCTGCACCAAGCTGCGCTGATGTACTTAGGTTTGGTACTTTTCTTTATCACTTTTGTCATTCTTTCGCTCTCCAAGCTCTTGCTCTCGCAGTTGCGCAAAGCTGAAGGAGTAAAAACATGAGCGCAATAACTTCTCAAGCAGCACGGCACGCAAAATTCGCCCACCGCAAGCGCATCAATCGGCTTGCCACCATTCTGGCCTTGTGCGCTATGGCTTTTGGCTTATTTTGGTTGTTTTGGATTCTGATAGAAACTGTTGTTTTGGGTATGGCGGGCATCAGTTGGGCCACGTTTTCCCAAATGACCCCACCGCCAAATGATCAGGGTGGTTTGGCAAACGCGATTTATGGCTCGTTTTTGATGGTTGGCTTGGCCACCTTTGTGGGGACACCGATTGGGGTCATGGCGGGCATTTACCTAGCGGAGTTCGATACCAAGAGCTGGCTGGCCTCGACGATTCGTTTTGTAAACGACATCTTGCTCTCAGCGCCCTCCATTGTGGTGGGCTTGTTTGTGTATGCAGTGGTGGTCGCTCGCTACAAGACGTTTTCTGGTTATGCGGGGATTATTGCGTTAGCCATTATTGCGATACCGGTGGTGATCCGAACCACAGAAAACATGCTGCAACTAGTCCCAGCTGCGTTGCGTGAAGCAGCTTACGCGCTTGGGGCGCCCAAGTGGAAAGTCATCTTGAGCATCACGCTCAAGGCCGCGCGTGCGGGCGTGATCACCGGAGTGCTACTCGCAGTCGCTCGTATTGCAGGGGAAACCGCGCCCTTGTTGTTTACCGCGCTGAGCAACCAGTTCTGGACTAGCAGCCTAGGCGAGCCTATGGCAAGTTTGCCAGTCACTATTTTTAAATACGCTATGAGCCCCTATGAAAACTGGCAAAAGCTGGCTTGGGCTGGGGTGCTAATCATCACTACATTTGTGCTCGTGCTCAATATTGTCGCGCGTGTACTTGGCCGCACCAAAATATAAGCAATGCGCTTGCTCTAACCTAACAAAGTACCCACTATGTTGACTACTGTTTCTGCTCCGGCGAAGACGAAAATTTCTGTCAAAGATCTGAATTTTTACTACGGCAAATTCCATGCCCTGAAAAACATCAATCTAGAGATTCCCGAGAAGCGGGTGACCGCATTTATTGGGCCATCGGGCTGCGGTAAGTCCACCCTGCTGCGGGTGTTTAACCGCATGTTCGAGTTGTACCCCGAGCAGCGCGCGGAGGGCGAAATCTTGCTAGACGGTCAAGATTTGCTTAAAAGTAAAGAAGACGTTGCTTTGCTGCGCGCCAAAGTGGGGATGGTGTTTCAAAAGCCAACACCATTTCCCATGTCTATCTTTGACAACATTGCCTTTGGCGTGAAGTTGTTTGAGTCGCTCAATGCCACTGATATGGAAGAGCGCGTGGAGTGGGCACTGCGCAAGGCGGCACTATGGACGGAGGTGAAAGATAAACTCAGCCAAAGTGGCTCCAGCCTGTCAGGCGGCCAGCAGCAGCGCTTGTGCATTGCACGCGGCATTGCCATCAAACCCGAAGTGCTCTTGCTCGACGAGCCCTGTTCGGCCCTTGACCCCATCTCTACTGCCAAGGTGGAGGAGTTGATTGTGGAGTTGAAGACTGATTACACGGTGCTTATTGTTACCCACAACATGCAGCAAGCGGCCCGCTGCAGCGACTACACCGCCTATATGTATTTGGGCGATTTGATGGAGTTTGGCGCAACAGAACAAATGTTCTTTAAGCCCACCCGTAAAGAAACAGAAGACTACATTACTGGTAGATTTGGCTAAATTTCATGAGGATTCAATATGTCTGAAAAACACTTATCTACCCAGTTCGACAGCGAGCTCACTTCGGTTTCCAGCCAAGTGATGGA
>JBIIYT010000045.1:0-10913 GCA_044346675.1 Rhodoferax sp.
GACTGGATTTGCGGCGCCAATGAAGAGGGCTTTCACACCACGGGCGTGAACTGGGCCCGTGACCTGCCCGAGCCTGACATGGTGGCCGACATTCGCAACGTCGTCGCAGGGGATGCATCGCCGGACGGCAAAGGCGTGCTGGCCATTGAGCGCGGCATCGAAGTGGGCCATGTGTTCTACCTAGGCACCAAGTACAGCCGCGCCATGAACGCCACCTTTCTGGATGTCAACGGCAAACCGCAGTTCATGGAAATGGGTTGCTACGGCATTGGCATTACCCGCCTGCCTGCCGCTGCCATTGAGCAAAATCATGACGACAAGGGCATCATCTGGCCCGACGCGCTAGCCCCCTTTACCGTGGTGCTGTGCCCCATCAGCCCCGACCGTTTTCCCGACGTGAAAGCCGCCGCAGAGGCGCTGTATGCAGACCTGTTGGCCGGCGGTGTAGACGTTATTTTGGATGACCGCAACGAGCGTCCAGGTGCCATGTTTGCCGACTGGGAGCTCATTGGTGTGCCGCATTGTGTGAAGATTGGCGATAGGGGCTTGAAGGAAGGCATGGTCGAGTACCAACACCGCCGTGATGCAGCGGCCACCAGCGTACCGGTGACTGATATTGCGCAGCTGATTCGTACACGCTTGAAGGCATGAGCCTTCTGGGTGAGGTACATATGAACAACAGGCGTTTGTGTCTGAAGTCCCCTTTGATATTGAGTTCTCTGCTTCTTTTTCGGGAGGCAGCTCTAGCTGGCGCACAGCTAGAGGAGCCGTTGGTGGATTCGGTGCGTAGCGCTTTGAGTTCAGCCATTCGCAGCAGTGCGCCGCCAGTGCCGGAGTTTGCCGACACCGAGAGTCGGCTTAAATACCTGCGCTGGTTGGGTGCCATGGGCGATCGCTTAAAGAAGAGAAAGCCCGAGTGGGACACGCGGCGCGAGTTTTTACAAACCGTTTGGTACGAGAGCAAACGCGCTGGGCTGGACGTAGCCCTGGTACTGGGGCTGATTCAAGTGGAAAGCAATTTCCGTAAGTTTGCCGTGAGCAGCGCAGGTGCGCGGGGCTACATGCAGATCATGCCTTTTTGGACTCGCGTACTGAGCGATGGCGATGCGGGTAAGCTATTTCAGATGCAGACCAACCTGCGCTTTGGCTGCGTGATACTGCGCCACTACATAGATCGCGAAAAAGGTGACTTGTTTCTAGCCCTGGGCCGCTACAACGGCTCGCGTGGCAAAGCGCCATACCCCGATGCGGTGTTCGGTGCGCGAAAGAGCTGGGAGTTTGCGGGCTAGGCCTGCATACCAGCTAAAGCGCTTACAACGAGCGCGCGTTGCGCCTCGCTGAAGGGTTCTAGCTGGGCCTGTAATGCGTCTAGGGCCGTCAGTCCTTCTTGTTGCAAACGCGCAATGCTCTGCCCGGCTACCTTGGGTGAATCAAACCCCAAGCTTTGCAGCAGCACACTGCCTTGCGCATCGACTAGCTTGAAGTAAAACTTGCCGTCTTTTTCTCGGTATTGCTTAAACGATGCGGCGGCCACCTTTGCAACCTTAGCGCTAGATGCTTGCACTGCCGTGCGCAGGCTGCGTAAGCCCACGGCGTGGCGCAGCTCGGCCATGAAGGGGGTGGCAATTTTGCGGGCCTTCTCGGCACCTGCAAGCAGCACGGCCTCAATGCGGGCAGGGTCATTCATCAGCGCTTCATAGGCCTCGCGCATGGGGGTTACTTCGCGGTCTATGCGCTCAAAAAGCGTTTGCTTTGCGTCGGCCCAAGAGATGCCGCCCGCAAAAGCGTTGGCCAAAGCGGCGGTTTCCTCATCGCTGGCGAAAGCGCGGTAGATCTCGAACAGTGCCGAGCCCTCTGTTTCTTTGGCCTCGCCCGGTGCGCGTGAGTCGGTCACGATGCCCGCAATCAATTTGCGCAACTGCTCTTTGGGCGCAAACAGGGGGATGGTGTTGTCGTAGCTCTTGCTCATCTTGCGGCCATCCAGCCCGGGCAGGGTGGCGACCGACTCTTCAATCACGGCCTGGGGCGGCACGAAGTGATCGCCATAGCGGTGGTTAAAGCTGGCGGCCATGTCGCGCGCCATCTCAATGTGCTGAATTTGGTCGCGCCCCACAGGAACTTTGTGGGCGTTGAAGAGCAAGATGTCCGCCCCCATGAGCACGGGGTACATGAACAGGCCTGCGTTCACATCACTGTCGGGGTCTTGGCCCGCCGCAGCGTTTTTTTCCACTGCCGCTTTGTAGGCATGGGCCCGGTTGAGCACGCCTTTTCCCGTTACGCAGGTCAGCAGCCAGGTGAGTTCGGGGATTTCAGGGACATCGGACTGGCGATAAAAAACCACCTGTTCGGAGTCAAGCCCCGCAGCCAGCCAGCTGGCCGCAATTTCCAAAGTGGAGCGTTGAATGCGCGCCGGGTCATCTATTTTGATGAGCGCGTGGTAGTCGGCTAAAAAGTAAAAACTCTGTACCTCAGGCGCGCGGCTGGCGCGCACCGAAGGGCGAATGGAGCCCACGTAGTTGCCCAAGTGGGGCGTGCCTGAGGTGGTGATGCCGGTGAGGAAGCGAGTAGTGGGCATGGCGAATAGTTGACGACTAAAAAAGACTCAAGGCGCAAGTGATGCAAAGGGGGTCAATAGGATATCGAGTAGGCCATAGCTCAGGGACATGACTGGTTGCATCCATAAAGTGCCCACCACACCCACAATGACCAAGGCCATGACCACAAAAAATCCCCAGGGCTCTATGCGCGATACCAACTCGGCTTGCTTGTAAGGCAGCAGCCCTACCAAAATGCGACCTCCGTCCAGCGGGGGCAAGGGAAACAGGTTGAAGGCAAACATCACCACATTCACTAGTACACCGGCTTGGCAAACTTTGAGGAAAAATGGCTCTGACACATCCATGCCCTGCAGCGTGTAAAGCAGCGCGCCCCAAGCAAAAGCCTGCACAAAATTAGCACCAGGCCCTGCCAGTGCCACCCAAATCATGTCGCGTTTAGGGTTGCGCAGCTTGCCAAATCGCACGGGAACTGGTTTGGCGTAGCCGAACAAAAAAGCGCCTGATGTGGCGAAGTACAAAAGCAGCGGCATCAAAATCGTACCCACAGGGTCAATGTGCTTTGCGGGGTTGAGTGTGACGCGTCCTAGTGCCCATGCGGTGTCGTCGCCGAAGTGTTTTGCTGCATAGCCGTGGGCCGCTTCATGCACCGTAATGGCGAATAGCACTGGCAGGGCGTAAATTGCGATGGTTTGAATGATGTTGGCAATGTCCACGGCTGAGTCGTCTCTTGGTTAGGTAATTGGAGGTGAGTGCAGGAGCGTGCGCCTTGCTGTGGGTACTTTACAGCCCCAGCCGCGCCACATCTCCACCGCCTTGGCGAATAATTTGTGGCTCACTTCCCGTCAGATCCACCACCGTGGTGGGCTCTAGGGCGCAAGCCCCGGCATCTACCACGGCTGCAATCTGGTGCTCGTAGCGCTGGCGAATATCGTGCGGGTCATTCAGCGGGTCTGTCTCACCAATTGCTATCAAAGTGGTAGCTAGTAGCGCAGATCCATGCAGCGCCAAAAGCTCTTTAAGCACTTTATGTTCGGGCACGCGCAGCCCAATGGTCTTGCGCGATGGATGGCTCACGCGCCGGGGCACCTCTTTGCTGGCTTCCAAAATAAAAGTGTAGGGGCCGGGCGTGGCCGACTTGAGCAAGCGGTACTGCTGGTTGTCCACCCGGGCGTAGCTGGCCAGCTCGCTCAGGTCGCGGCACAGCAGGGTGAGGTGGTGCTTGTCGTCCACCCCACGAATGCGGCGCAGGCTGTCTGCAGCAGTTTTGTCGTCCAAGTGGCACACCAGCGCGTAGCTGGAGTCGGTAGGCACTGCCACCACACCGCCTTTTTCTAGCAAGGCCACCGCTTGTTTAAGGAGCCGGTGCTGGGGGTTGTCGGGGTGAACTTCGAAGTACTGTGCCATGCCGTTTATTGAATGCGCGAGGCCAGCACTTCCCACACGGGGGTGAGGTGGCCGGGCAGGTAGGGCAGGGTGCCGAGTTCGGTGTGGCTCTCGTCGGGGCTGTGAAAGTCGCTGCCGCGTGAGGCGGCCAAGCCAAACTCTTTGGCGGTTTCTGCGTAGGTCACATACTCGGCGGGCGTGTGGCTGCCAGTGACCACTTCCACGCCTTGGCCGCCAAAGCCTTTGAATTCGGTGAACAGCGCAAACTCCTCAACGGGCGTGAATTTGTAGCGCGCGGGGTGGGCAATCACGGCCATGCCGCCAGCCTGCACAATCCAGGTAACCGCGTCTTTGAGTGTGGCCCAGCGGTGCGGTACAAAGCCGGGTTTGCCCTCTGTCAGGTACTTGCGAAACACTTCGTTGGTCTCTTTGCACACACCGCTTTCCACCAAGTAGCGGGCGAAGTGGGTGCGAGAAATGAGCTCGGGGTTGCCCACAAATTTGAGTGCACCTTCGTAGGCCCCTTTGATGCCCACTTTGGCCAAGCCGTCGGACATTTCTTTGGCCCTCTCGCCACGGCCACCGCGGGTTTGCTGCAGGCCTTGCACCAGTTGCGTGTTGTCGGCATCAAAACCAAAGCCCAGTATGTGCACGGTTTGCCCAAGGAAGGTGACCGAAATCTCGACTCCTGTGAGGTACTTCATCCCCAGCGCTTCGGCCGCAACTGCAGCACGCGCCTGGCCGCCTACCTCGTCGTGGTCGGTCAGGGCCCACAGTTCTACGCCGTTGGCGCTGGCGCGTTGGGCTAACGCTTCGGGGGTGAGGGTGCCGTCCGATACTACCGAGTGGCAGTGCAGGTCGGCGTTGAGAATGGCAGAGGGGGGGGCTAAGGTAGTCACTAGGCTATTTTAGGCCTTGCCCCCATACGTGGAGAAAGTTGCCAACAAAGTGTGGAGAAAGCTCCGGGAAAAAACGGCGCTGGGCAGTGCCACTGCATGGGTTCTTCGGTGACCGGGTGCGCTAATGCCAGTGCGCAGGCGTGCAGCAGCAAGCGCGGTGCTAGGGTAGCAATGTCGGGCGGTGCATACAGCGTGTCACCCAAAATGGGATGGCCTAGCGCTTGCAGATGCACCCTGAGCTGGTGGGAGCGGCCAGTGACGGGCTCTAGCTCAAGCACGGTGCAATTGGGGTGCGTGCAAGATGGCGCGTCGGCAAACCTGCGCCAGCGTGTTTCGCTGGGCTGGCCCCGCTGGGCGTCTATCACGCGCAGGGGGCGGTTGGGCCAGTCCACGATGATGGGAAGATCGATGGTTTGCCATGGGTTGTGGGGCTCACCGCCAAGGGTTCCATCGTGCGCGGGGCTTCCTGCCACTACCGCCAAGTAGCGCTTGTGCACCAGTCGGTTGGCAAAGGCGGCGTTAAGTGCGCGCTGCACTGGCGCGCCACGGGCCATCACCACCAAACCGGAGGTAGCCATGTCCAAACGGTGCACCACCAGTGCGTCGGGGTAGTGCTGCTGCACCCGCGTGCTTAGGCAGTCTTGCTTGTCTGCCCCACGCCCCGGCACGCTTAACAGGCCCGAGGGCTTGTTAAGCACGATTAGCGCGTCGTCAAGGTAAATCAGGTCTATGTCTGCACCGGGGAGTGGTGCGTCAGCGGCCATCGCTGTCCGAGATCAGGCGCTGCACCATTTCGCACAGCTCGCTCACATCGTTAGGCTTGTACACCAGTGCGCTGGCGCCGCCTTGCAGTGCAATTTGCTCTATTTCTGGGGTGACGTAGCCCGATGCCAGCGCCACGGGCAGATCGGGGCGAATGGCCTTGGCCTCGCGCAGCAGATCGATGCCGCTAAAGCCTGGCATGTTGTAGTCGGTGACCAGCAGGTCAAACGCGGCGGCATTGGCTTGCAGTGCTGCTTGGGCCTCGCGCGGGTCGGTAAAGGCGGTGACGGTAAAGCCTTTGCGCGTGAGCACGCGGGCGACCAAAAACACCAAGGCTTGGTCGTCGTCCACATACATCACATGGCGGCCTTTGCCGTGCACAGGGCTGGGTGTTGCCACCTCGGCGCTTGCCAACACTTGGTCCAATGTGGTGGGAAAGTACAGAGTAAATATGCTGCCCTGGTCGGGCTCGCTTTGCACGTCAATACCGCCTTGGTGGGTTTGCATGATGCCGTGCACCACCGACAAGCCCAACCCCGTGCCTTGCCCCACTTCGCGGGTGGTGAAAAAGGGCTCAAAAATGCGTTCTAGTGTGGCGGGTGACATGCCATGGCCGGTGTCGCGCACCGAAATAGTCACAAAGCGCCCTGGGGGCAGCCCCAGGCGCTCGCCTTGCAGGTGGTCCACATCGGCCATGCCTAGCTCGATAGTGACCACGCCTTTTTTCTTGCCTACAGCCAAAATAGCGTTGGTGCTTAAATTGAGCAAGGCCTGCTCTACCTGCGTGGCATCGGCCATCACCGGGGCAGTATTAGGGTCCATGTGCACACGCAACTTGACCGATGGGGGGAGGGTCACCTTCAAAAGCCGTGTGGTTTCTTGCACTACCTCCGAGAGCAGCATGGGCGTTCGCTTAGGTGGCTCATTGCGACTAAAGGTCAAAATTTGGCGCACCAAATCGCGGGCGCGCCGCCCGGCTTTGTCGATCTCTTGCAGGCTGGGGTAGGCTGCGGAGTTGGCGTCTATGTCTTGCTTGGCCAGATCCACGTTACCCAAAATGGCGCTCAAAATATTGTTGAAATCGTGCGCAATGCCGCCTGCCATGGTGCCCATAGCCTGCATTTTTTGCGACTCGCGCAGCTGCGTTTCCAGCGCCACGCGCTGGGCTTCCGCCAATTTTTTGGCGGTCAAATCGCGCGCAAACAAGGTAGTAATGGAGCCGTGCGTGCGTTGCTCTCCGCGCCAGGCGACCACATCGGCATTGTCTTGTGAGACCGGGGGCCGGGTGCGCAAGCGCCGCTCAAACGACACGCTGATTTCCACAAAAATCTCATTGCCCAGCAAGGTGGTGGCTTGGAACTCGCCTAGCAAGCTCTGGCTGCGCACTTTGTCGGCTTGCAATGCCCGCTCTACCTCCGGCAAAAATCGCGCTAGGCTGCTACCCAGCGCTTGTGCTTCAGTGCACTGGAAAAGGGTGGTCGCTGCGGGGTTGAAGACGGTAATGCGGTGCTTCTCGTCAATACACACAATGGCGTCGAGCGACGAGTTGATGATGGCGGCCATGCGGGTCTCGCTGAGCAGCAAATCTTCGTTACGCTGTTGCAGCCGGGTGGCGCTGTCTTGCAGCGCGTGGCGTTGGGCCAGCAAGGGGCCTTGGTCGATGATGGCGCAGATGAAGTGCGCCATCTCTCCAATGGGGTTTTCAATGCGCGCAATGTGCAAGTCACCCGTGAAGGTGCCCTTGGAGCCGGCAAAAAACACTACCTCGGTCACCTCGCTGGTGCCGCGTGTTTTGGCGCTCAAAAATGCGCCAGCTACTTCGTCTGCGTCTTCCAGGCTGATAAACGGCAAGAGAAAGTTCAGTGGCGGGTCGTTTTCTAGTGGTTGCAGGCTGCGCTGCGCCATGGCGTTGCTAGCCAGCACCAAGCCGCCTTGGTCTACCACCATCAGTGCCAGGGGCACGTTGGAAAACAGCGTGGCAAAGCGTTCAGACGCGCCTTCGGCCTCGCGTTGGCTGTAGCGCAATGCCTTGTTTTGCACCTCCAGTTCGGCCTGGTATTTGCGCAAATCAGCAATCATTTGCGCTGGCGCATAGCCTTCAATGATCACGTCTTGCCCCGGACGTGCGCTGTTGTCAGACAGGTGGGCAGGAGGCGTGATCACGCGAAATTTTTTGCGGCGAGACAAGTTTTTCATACAGGAGCTTGTTCCATTGTCAGGTCAGAACGTGCACATGCCACACAGGGCAAGAAATAGCCTTCTAATTTTTCCTCGGCACTCACGCCGGGCCATTCAATTTGGTAGGCAATGCTGCCCTGGGCCAAGCGGCTTATGCAAGTGCGACATGTGCCGTTGCGACAGGAACTGGGCAGCTCTATGCCAGCGCTCAACGCGGCTTGTAAAACGGTGTCTGCCGCGCTGGCGCTAAATTGGATGTGGCTGGGGTGCACGGTCACTTGGTAGCTGGGGGCAACAGTGGGGTTGGGGCAGACAGGCGACAATCTAGGCTTCATTGTAATTTTTCGAGTTTTTCGTTCAACGCTAACCTTATGTCCAGTACGACCCTGTTTCAAGTGCGCCCCGCTACGCTGCGCGACGCGAAAGCCATTGCCGAGCTTCATAACACCACTTTGCCAGAAAGCTATAAGGGCATTGTGGCGCAAGACCAGTTGCCCACCGTATCCTTAGAAAAACGCCAAGCCTTTTGGCGCGAGGCCATTGAGTACAGCGAGCCCCATGTGCAAGTGGCGCTGGACGGTGACAAAGTGGTGGGCTTTGTGGGCTATGACCGTTCGCGCGACAAGGGCACGCCCCCAACGATGGGCGAGATTTGGGCCATTTACGCCGAACCTAGCTACTGGGGTAAGGGCGTGGGCTTGGCTCTGTGGGACGGTGCGCGCGAAGGCTTGCTGGAAGAGGGCTGTACGCATGTGAGCGTGTGGGTGCCTACGGGTAACGACCGGGTGGTGCGCTTTCATGAGCTAGCCGGGTTCAAGCGGGACATGGCTAGCATCAAGACGGTGCCTTTTGGGGCGGTCAAGATTGAAGAGATACGGCTGAAGCGGGCTTTGGCTTAATTCTCTGTTCTCCGGCACGGGCACACGGCGGCGGGGCACTCTACTCCGCGGCTGTCCTCCGGCCTTCGGCCTCCTCCTTTATGCCGCTGCGCAGAGCACCCCGCCGCCCTGTGCCATAGCGGGTTTGCACCTAAACGAGCGTGTTGCCGGTGGGGCGGCTGAGCGCCAGCAGTTGTGAGAGGGTTATATCAGCCATGTCATTTACCTTCTATGGGCGGGTTTAGTGCTGCGGGGTTGAAACGATACAGGTGGGCAAATCGCCCTATCGCGACTGCTACAGTTTTGCTGGCCTGGTGTACGGTGATGCGAAAAACATCTGGCGGCACAATTTGTGTGGCAACACGCTTGAGTTGCTGCGCATTCCATAAATGCAGATCGCCCGACAGGCCGATGACCCCATCAAAGCCATTGAGCCCGGCAAAGTAATTGGTGTTTTCTTTCGGGTCAAAAATTTCACCCACCAGCGCATAGTCGCGCGTCGTATCCCACACACGAATCGGTGGCGCACCAAACGACAGCAGCTTGCTGCCGTCTGCGGTAAAGGTCACCCCATTGAGCGGGGTAGGGCTGATGAGGACTTTGTGTACGCGTTTCTTATCCAGGTCGCCAACCACAATTGCAGCTGCGCCGTTGCCACCCGGATAGCCATATATAGGCCCATTTCTTTTAGCAAATTGCTGCCCCTCTAGCGCTACGTGCGGCTGCGTCGGGTGGCATGCCATCTTCCAGTAGCTATAGGCTCTTTTCGGATATTCAGGGAATGGTTGCAACAAGTTGGTCTCTGCAAGCATAGCGCCAGTAGTTACGTCGTAAGTAACGACTACCGAGCTTCGATGCATCGCCAGCACGTTTTCTTCCCCAGCGACCCAGCAAAACCCTTCTTGTGCAGTCCCATAAAGCTCTGATGCGGGTCCGCGCAGTGGCGCAACCTCTTTGCGCTGCGGCCAGTCCCACACGCGGGCCAGTATGTAGCGCTGCTTGTCGGCTTGTGCGGGCAACTCATTGGGGTCGTCAAAACTGCGTGGAAATTTGGGATCACCGTTTTTACTATCTACAAAGTCTTGAACTATCAAATATTTCCCATCCGGGCTAAACGTCACTTCTTGCCCAGATTGGTTGGTTAGCCTGCGGTGACTTGGCACGCTGAAGACTGCTTGCTTAGTTTGCACATTCCACACCTCCACCTCAGCCAGCATGGAATAACCAATAGCCAAATGCACACCATCGGGATGCCACGCCATGGACTGGATACCTCGCTTGACCTCCAAAACACCCAGCGGCTCAAGCGCGGGAGCCGCTTTGGTGCAAGCAGATAGCAAAAGCAGTGAGGCAGCAAAGCCTAAAAGCGCCAAACGCCGTAACAGGTTTTTAAAAATCATCATGCTCAATTTGTATGGTGGTGACTAGCGTGCCTACAAAGCAAACCCCAGATAGTGGAAGTTTCATCGGATCATACTGAGCGCGGTGCGCTTGTTCAGTACATCGTTGAGCCGAGCTACTTGGGGCTACGCAGTCGCTGCAAAGTAAGCTGTAGTACCCGTGCGTCGGAGCTAGCCCTATGGCGGTGGGGGCCGCGTTCGGCGTTGACCTGGGCCTTGACGGTGTGCCACAGGTCTGCCTCGCTTTCGCTGAGCAAGGCGCGCAAGTTTTCTAGGCGAAAACTTGGTGTCATGTCAGCGGCATCAAACAAGATGCCAAGCCAACTGTAGTCATTGGCCCAGCCATCGGAGTACACGGTTTGCCCGGCCAATTCGGTGTTTAAACGGCGGGCCACTTCAATGGCAGGCAGGCCGCGCGTTTCGATTAAGGTGCGTGAGATGTGGTGCAGGCCTTCGGCCTGGTTGTCCCAGTGTTTCCATTGGGGCTCGGGGCGTACCAAGGTGCAGTAGGTGTGGCCATCTGGCAGCACATAGCCAATTTCAATGGGGTAGCTGTTGCGCCCAAACCCAGATGCTTCTACATCAAGCACCGTGGGGTTGCAGCCGTTTTGTAGCGCGGGCATAGGCTCAGCCAGGTTGGGTGTCCCCGCGCAGGGACTGCTCTAGCCAAGCGGCTGCATCCTCCACGTCCAGGGGCATGGCGTAGAGATAGCCTTGCAATTCAGCGCAACCGGCCGCCCGGGCTGCAGCGGCCTGCTCTTCGGTTTCTACGCCCTCGGCGATGACCTGCAGTTGCAGCGCCTCGGCCAGTTGGCAAATGGCTTGCACTACGGCTACCGCGTCGGTAGAGGGCAG
>JBIIYT010000339.1:0-3292 GCA_044346675.1 Rhodoferax sp.
CGTGCTCCACCACCACCAGCGTGTTGCCCTTGTCGCTTAAAGACTGCAAAGCCCCGAGCAAAATCTTGTTGTCCCGCGCGTGCAGGCCAATGGTGGGCTCGTCCAGCACATAACACACGCCCTGCAAATTGCTACCCAATTGCGCTGCCAAGCGAATGCGCTGCGCCTCGCCACCGCTGAGCGTGGGCGCACCCCTATCGAGCGTGAGGTAGCCCAAGCCCACCTCTTCCAAGAACTCAAGGCGACTCTTGATCTCAGGAATCAGGTCACGTGCAATGCCACCTTCGCGGGCGGTGAGTCCACCTTCGAGCTGCAGGGTTTGCACCCATTTGCGCACATCGGTCACGCTCAAAGCCGCAATATCCGTAATAGCCACGCCGTTAAAGCGCACTGCGCGTGCCGTAGCGTTCAGGCGCGTGCCATTGCAGCTGGGGCAAGCAGCATCATGCAAGTCTTCAATATCGGCCTCGGCAAAAGTTTGCTCGCGACCTGAGGTGTCTTCGTCTTTCACCGAATCATCAAACACCTTGCGCTGGTCTTTGGTGAGGGCTACGCCGGTGCCCACGCAGTCGGGGCACCAACCGTGCTTGCTGTTGTAGCTAAACAGGCGCGGGTCTAGCTCTACATAGGAAGTGGCACACACCGGGCAGGCCCGTTTGGTAGAAAACACTTGCACTTGGCCCATGCTCGCGGTGGGCTTGCCTGCGGCCAGCGCTTCCTTAAAGCCGTCCATTTCATTAAGCACATGCACCACGCCCTTGCCATGCGTCAGAGCCACAGCCAAGGCGGCGCGCAGCTCGGCCTCTTGCGCGGGGCTCACTACCAGGCTGGCTACGGGCAGCTCAATGTTGTGCTCTTTAAAGCGGTCAATACGCGGAAAACCGTTGGTGGGCAAAAAGTTGCCATCCACCCGCAGATGGGTAAAGCCCCGGGGGCGGGCCCAATCGGCCAGCTCGGTGTACACGCCTTTGCGCCCTTGCACCAGGGGTGCCAGCAAGCCAATGTGCTGGCCACGGTAGGTTTTGAGCAACTGGGCCGCAATGCTGTCGGCGGACTGCGGCTGCACCGCCGCACCATCGTGCACGCAGTGCTGGGTGCCCAGCTTCACATACAAGAGCCGCAAAAAGTGCCACACCTCGGTGGTGGTGCCCACGGTACTCTTGCGCCCGCCGCGGCTTAAGCGCTGCTCAATGGCCACGGTGGGCGGTATGCCATACACCGCGTCCACCTCAGGGCGACCTGCGGGCTGCACAATGCTGCGCGCGTAGGCGTTGAGGCTCTCTAGATAGCGGCGCTGGCCTTCGTTGAACAAAATATCGAACGCCAGTGTGGACTTGCCTGAGCCCGACACTCCAGTGACCACACTGAACTTGCCACGCGGAATGTCCACACTCAAAGACTTGAGATTGTGCTCTTTGGCATTGACAATGCGAATGCAGTTGTCCTCAAGCGCGTCTGACCCCGCCTTGCGTGGCAAACGGCGCTCTGCACTCGCACTGCTCTCTTCGGCTTGCCCGCGCAACGCACCCTGTGTGCGCCGGTCTTTGCCCGCACGCACCGCGTATTTGGGGCGAGTTTCTGAAATCTCATGCATCACGCCCATAGAAGCAGCGTACTCACGCAAGGCCAGGCCGGTGTGCGATGTGGGGTGGTGCAACACGTCTTCAGGCGTGCCATAGGCCACCACTTGGCCGCCGGCCTCGCCGCCCTCAGGGCCGAGGTCAATCAGCCAATCGCTGGCGCGAATCACGTCCAGGTTGTGCTCAATCACCACCAGAGAATGACCCACCTCCAGCAGCTTGCGCAAGGCGCGCATGAGCTTGGCAATGTCGTCAAAGTGCAAGCCGGTAGTGGGCTCATCCAGCATGAACAGGGTGCCACGCGTGGCCAAGGCTTGCTGGCTGGCAGTGCGACTCTTGGCCGCCTCTGCCAAAAACCCTGCCAGCTTGAGGCGCTGTGCCTCACCGCCCGACAAGGTAGGCACGGGTTGGCCCAGCTTGATGTATTCCAGCCCCACATCCATGATGGGCTGCAAGGCGCGAATGACATCGCGGTCATTGGCAAACAGATTGACCGCCTCGCTGACCGTGAGGTTCAGCACATCGGCCACGTTCATGCTCCACACCGTAGGCTCACCTAGCACTACGGGAGCCGCCATAGAAGGAATAGTGGGCTCTGGCCCCAGGCCCCGGTGGCGCACGCGCCGCTCGGCCTGTGGGGTGAACAGGCGCTCAATCTTCACTTCCAAAATCTCAGGGCGGTAGCGCTTGCCATCGCAGTCGGGGCAGCGCAGATACACGTCGCTTAGGAACTGCATCTCGATGTGCTCAAAGCCCGAGCCACCGCAAGTGGGGCAGCGCCCGTCGCCACCGTTAAAGCTGAACTTGCTGGCGGTGTAGCTGCGCTCACGCGACAAGTCGGCCCCGGCAAAAATTTCGCGCAAGGCATCCCACGCGCCCACGTAGCTCACGGGGTTGGAGCGTGCGGTTTTTCCAATGGGGGACTGGTCTACAAACACCACGTCACTCAGCAGCTCGGCACCCAGCAGGCTTTCGTGGGCTCCGGGGGTCTCAGTGGCTTTGCCAAAGTGGCGAAGCAGCGCCGGGGCCAGCACGTCTTGCACCAGCGTGGACTTGCCCGAACCGCTCACGCCGGTGACCACCACCATGCGCTGTAGCGGTATCTCGACCGACACGTTTTTCAGGTTGTGCTCGGTAGCGCCCTGCAGCACCAAGCGCGGAGTATTGGCGGCCACCATGCGCTTAAAGCCCATACCCACTTGCTTGCGTCCGCCCAAGTAAGCACCAGTGAGGGTATCTGCAGTTTTGAGCTGCTGGGTGGTGCCGTCAAACACAATTTGCCCGCCACGCTCGCCAGGGCCAGGCCCCATGTCGATCATGCGGTCTGCGGCTTGCATGACCGCTGGATCATGCTCCACCACCACCAGCGTGTTGCCCGCATCGCGCAGGCGCTGCATGGCCACGATGATGCGGTCCATATCACGCGGGTGCAGTCCGATGCTAGGCTCGTCCAGCACAAACAAGGTGTTCACCAAGGAGGTGCCCAAGGCGGTGGTGAGGTTAATGCGCTGCACTTCACCACCACTTAAGGTACGGCTTTGGCGGTCCAGCGTGAGGTAGCCGATGCCTACGTCGCAGAGGTATTTGAGGCGGGTACAAACCTCTTCCAATAAAAGCTTGAGTGTTTTAGCGTCGGCCTCCGAGGTCGCAGCCGGAGACAGAGCTGGGCTGGGCGAAGCGGGCTTGCCGGGTGACGAAATTGAGCTACGCGA
>JBIIYT010000340.1:0-3278 GCA_044346675.1 Rhodoferax sp.
CGCTTGCGACCCATTTCAGAGTCTGCGCCTGTGGCCATGACCACTTTGCTGATGCCTTGCTTGGCACGCTCGGCAAATGCGTTGATGACCGGCATGTGCGGCACATCTTTGGCGTTGCTGCCATCCACTGCGGGCACGTGTTGCAGAGCATCAAAATACTCGCGCCAGGTGTCGGGCACGCTGCCGGGGTTGGCGAGGTAGTTTTCGTACATCTCCTCGACGTACGGTGCATTGCCACCAAACAAGTAGGTGTTGTTTTGATAGGTTTGGTACACGGTTGAAGCCGTGTTCGCCCCTGAGGACGTTGATTCACTCATATTACGCTGACCTCCGTTTCCCTTGAGGAAACATTAGCTGGTTAAAGCTGGTTAATTAACCTTCCGCGACACGGCTTGACCGGTTAGCGGATGCGACTGTGGCATGGGAAGGGCCTTGATTGCAGCCGCGATTGTGCCACCGAAACCCCAAAAGTGAAAGAAAAACTGCGTCCCATATCCCCAACGTCAGGAATTTTCGGCCAAAAGCTCCTTTATTTGCTGCAGCGCAGCAGGATCTTCCATGGTGGTCAAATCCCCCGGATCGCGCCCTTCACACACGGCCTGGATAGCGCGGCGCAGCAACTTGCCGCTGCGGGTTTTTGGCAACACACTGACGAAGCGCACGCGGGCCGGGCGACCCACTGCGCCAATGGTGTTGTCCACTACCTTCATTACCTCGGACTCCAATTTTTGGCGAGAAGTTGCGTCCACCAACACGCTGGCATCTTTCACCACCGCAAAGGCCATAGCTACCTGGCCTTTGAGCGCATCGGCCACACCAATCACCGCCACCTCGGAAATATTGGGGTGGCTGGAAATACTTTCCTCAATCTCCCGGGTGCCTAGGCGGTGCCCGGCCACGTTGATTACGTCGTCGGTGCGACCCAAGATGAAGTAGTAGCCGTCCTTGTCGCGCACACCCCAGTCAAAGGTGTTGTAGATTTGCCGCCCGGCAATGCTGCTCCAGTAGGTTTTGACAAAGCGCGCATCATCGCGCCACACGGTTTGCATACAACCGGGGGGCAAAGGCCCTTCAATGGCCAGCACGCCTTTTTTGTCCGCGCCCAGCAGTTCTTCGCCCGTGTTTTCATCAATCAGCTTAACGTTGTAGCCATACATGGCCACCCCAGGGCTGCCAAAGCGGCTGGGTGCTTTTTCCACCCCGTTGGCAATGCTCAATATAGGCCAGCCGGTCTCCGTCTGCCAGTAGTTGTCGATGATGGGTTTACCCAAGCCCTCGCTAATCCACTGTGCTGTGGGCTCGTCCAGCGGTTCACCCGCCAGAAACAAGCTGCGCAGACTGGAAAGGTCGTACTTTTTCAGCAGCGCCGGGTCTTGTTTTTTGAGCACCCGCACTGCGGTGGGGGCACTGAACATGACCGAGACCTTGTATTTTTCTACCAGGCTCCACCAAATGCCGCCGTCAGGCCGGATAGGCAGCCCCTCAAACATGATGGTGGCCATGCCCGCAAGCAATGGGCCGTAAATGATGTAGCTATGGCCCACCACCCAGCCGATGTCGCTGGTAGAGAAATAGGTTTCCCCCGCCTTGCCGCAGTAAATGTGTTTCATGCTGGCGGCTAGGGCCACGGCGTAGCCACCCGTGTCGCGCTGTACGCCTTTGGGTTTGCCCGTGGTGCCGCTGGTGTAGAGCGTGTAGCTAGGGTGGGTGGCATCTACCCATTCGCAGGCGACTTGCGTTTGCAGATGCTTTTCGCGCAATGCCGCCCACAGATGGTCGCGGCCAGCTACCAAATTCATAGCAGCCAGCTTGCGATCCATGAGCAGCACCGCCTGCGGCTTGTGGCGGGACTGGGCTATGGCGTCGTCCAGCAGCGGCTTGTACTCCACCACTTTTCCGCCGCGCGAGCCCGCATCTGCACTCACCACCACCACGGGTTCGGCATCTTCAATGCGCGATGCGAGCGACCCCGCCGCAAACCCACCAAACACCACGCAATGAATCGCCCCTATGCGCGCGCAGGCCAGCATGGCAAAAGCGGCCTCGGCAACCATAGGCATATAGATCAGCACCCTGTCACCCTTTTTGACGCCTAGTTCTTGCAGCGCAGCGGCCATGCGCTGCACCTCGGCATGCAACTGCGCGTAGCTGTAGGCTTGCTCTGTATTGGTCTCGGTGGACACCGCAATGAGTGCGGCCTGGCTTGCGCGCGCTGGCAAATGCCGGTCTACCGCGTTGTGACACAAATTGGTGGTGCCGCCTACAAACCAGCGCGCGAAAGGCGGGTTGCTGTAGTCACAAATCTGCTGGGGCGGGGTTTTCCAGTCCACCAACTGGGCTTGTTCAGCCCAAAATCCATCGCGGTCGTCAATAGAGTGGCGATAAAACTCGGCATAGGTGCGCATGGTGGCTCTCTCTGTGAGATTAGAAAACTGAATTCATAATTATGAACAAAGGGCTTGCTGCAAGCTGACTTGCAAGAGGTATTGGAGCTGCCCGCTCCTGCGACTATTGACCTACATCAATGTGAAAGCCAGCGCACAGACCAAAGTGCATCAGATGCCGCACAATGTGCCAATGAAATTCACACGACGAGGATGGCTACTGGCGGGAGCGCTGCTTGTGACAACAGGCGCAACAGCCTATCTACTCACCCGTGGCACGCCCGTAGACATTGCAGTGGTCACACAGGGTGACCTAAGACAATCCGTGGTCATGAGTGGTCGTATCAGCACGGTAGAGCGCACTGACGTGGCGAGCCAGACAACCGCCCGCATTGAGGGCATTGCCGTGCGCGAAGGCGACAAGGTGCGAGCCAAGCAAGCGCTGGTGCTCTTGCGCAACGACGAAGCCCAAGCCGCTCTGGTCCAAGCCAATGCCGCGGTGGCCCAAGCCCAAGCCCGACTACGCCAAATCCAAACCGTGCAAGGCCCCATGGCTGATCAACAACTGGAGCAAGCACGGGCCGTAGAGCGCCAAGCCCAACTAGAGTTGGCACGCGCACAAGACTTGCTCCAACAAGGTTTTGTATCGCAAAGCCGCGTGGATGACGCAATGCGCGTCGCACTCTCCGCCAAGGCCGTGCTCTTAAGTGCTAGCGCCGCAGCCCAAGGCAATAGAACGGGCGGCGCCGACCTGCAACTCGCGCAAGCCCAGCTAGAGCAGGCGCAAGCGGCACAGCGCGCTGCGGCCGCCCGCCTAGACCAACTTATCTTGCGTGCTCCGGCTGATGGCGTGGTGATCGCACGCAGCGCAGACCCTGGCGACACAGCACAAGC